>JBOHKJ010000068.1:0-5515 GCA_050728975.1 Kiloniellales bacterium
GGGCAGACGCTGCTCAATCTTTCCAGCCCGGACGGCATACTGTTGTTCGTCATCGTCTCGGTTCTGATTTCGCTCTCGCTGGTGCCGATCCTGATATCGGCCAGCCCCACGCCCACATTCGAGGCCCCGGAATGGATCTCGCTCGGCGCGCTCTTCCGCCTCTCGCCGATGGGTCTCGCCGGCTGCTTCCTGAACGGCATCGCCCAGGGCGCGATCTATATCGCGCTCGCCCTCTACGGTCAGGCCATCGGGCTCGACAACGGCGCGATCGGCGCCCTGATCGGCTTTGCGACGCTGGGCGGAATGCTCTTTCAGTTCCCCCTCGGCAGACTCTCCGACCGCATCGACCGCCGGCTGGTGATCGTCGGCTGCGCCGGGCTCGCGGTGCCGCTCGCTTTGCTGCTGGCGGCCAGTCCCGCTGGACCTGCCGACCGTGTCCTGCTCTATGCCGGCATCGCGCTTCTCGGCGGCCTGACGCTCCCCATCTATTCGCTCTGCGTGGCCCACACCAACGACTACTTGAGGCCCGGCCAGATCGTCGCCGCCAGCGGCACGCTGGTGCTGGTGCTGGGCGCGGGCATCGTCTTCGGACCGGCGCTAGGCTCGCTGGCGGTCGAGCGCTTCGGACCCGAGGGCCTGTTCTTCTTCCTGGCCGTTGTGCAGGGCTGCACGGTCGCAACGGCCCTCTTCCGCTTGTGGCGCGGGCAACAGCGTCCCGAAAGCCCCGGCACCGCCGCTCCCATGGCATACAGCGTGACCCCCGGCGCCGCGCGCTTGAATCCCGAGGTGCCGCAGCAAGATTAAGGGGTCTGGCGCTGTCGCCCTGTCGCCAGCCCGGAACCCGCGACAGAAACGAAAAGGAGGGAACATGCGCACAGGAGGCTGTCTCTGCGGCTCGCTCCGCTACGAGCTGGAGGGCGAGCCGGTGGTGGTGGCGACCTGCCATTGCCGCGACTGCCAGAAGCTGAGCGGGACCGGCCACGCCACCGGGGCGCTCGTCGCCACCGCCCAGTTCCGCCTTGCCGGCCCGGCGGCGCGCTATCGCCTGCAGTCGCAAAGCGGGACCGACGTGGTCCGCACCTTCTGTCCGGTCTGCGGCAGCCCGATCTCGACCGAGAATTCCGGCAAGCCCGGCTTTCTCACCGTCATGCTCGGCTCGCTCGACGAGCCGGTCGACTGGAAGCCGTCGGTCGCGCTCTTCGTTCGCAACCGCAAGCCCTGGGACCGCGAGGACGAAAGCATCCAAAGCTTCGATACCCAGCCCGGGTGAGGGATGGGCATACGCAATCTGCTGGAATCGAACACTGCAACGAAAGCGAGTCCTTCCCGATGTCTCTCACGCTCTACTTTCATCCGCTGGCGTCCTTCTGCCACAAGGTGCTGATCGCGCTCTACGAGAACGACACGCCTTTCGAGCCGCGGATCGTCGACCTCGGCGACGAGGCCTCGCGCGCCGCCTTCGTGAAGATCTGGCCGATCGGCAAGTTCCCCGTGCTGCGCGACGAGGCGAAGGCTCTGACGATCCCCGAATCGAGCACCATCATCGAGTATCTGGCGCAGCACTACCCGGGCCGGACCCAGCTCCTGCCTGCGGACCCGGATCTCGCGCGGCAGGCGCGGCTGCAGGATCGCTTCTACGACTTCTATGTGCAGGAGCCGATGCAGAAGGTCGTCACCGACCGCCTGCGCCCGCTGGGCAAGAGCGACCCGTATGGCGTCGAGCAGGCGAAGACGCTGCTGAAGACCGCGCTCGACATGGTCGAGCGGGAGATGGCGAACAGGACCTGGAGCCTGGGCGATGCCTTCACCATGGCGGATTGCGCCGCCGCGCCTGCGCTGTTCTACGCCGACAAGGTCATGCCTCTCAACGACAGCCACAAGAACGCGGCGGCCTATCTCGATCGCCTGACGAAGCGCCCCTCCTATGCCCGGGCGCTCGAAGAGGCCGAACCCTACTTCGCGCTCTTCCCGAAGTAAGGCTGCGCGGAACCACTGGGGGTTTGGCTTTGCAAGCAGAAGGCAGCGATTGGGCGGCGGCCGAAGCTGAGATTGGCCGTATAGTTGCAGAGAGCGCGGAGCCTTTTGCCTCGGACACTGTTGCACAGGTCAGGGAGTTGCTGACTTTCCTGCGCGAACGCTGCCCCGCTCCTGAAGTCACAAAAGGCTATGGGAGCACGATCTCGTTTACCTGGAAGGAAAGTTCACGCGGTCCGCTCGAAGTCGAGATTTTTGGCAATCGCCTCGAAGTCTACCGCTTCTACGACCGGCGCACAGACATCCGCCATTTTGCTCATATCTCTGGAGAGCCCTGTCCCCCGGAGCTCGTGGCCGAGCTCCCAACGCTGTAGGAGGCCGGCGATGCGGGTAGACAGGCGAAAGTGGAGTGGAAGCGGTGAAGAAATGAGGGGAGGTTACTCCTTACTTCTCCCTCTCCGCCCCGAGGGCGGAGAGGGTCGGGGTGAGGTGGGGGATTCCTTCGCGCATGCCCACCTCACCCGGCTCGCACTGACGCGCTCGCCACCCTCTCCGCCCACTGGGCGGAGAGGGAATCGACGATGGGAGTACTGTGATCGGGCCTGCGGCTCGTGCTGTCACGCCTTCTTGCGCTGCTTGGCCTGCATCTCCGGGAACTTCTCCGCCGCCTTCCGCACGTCCTCGGGAAAGTCCTCCATTTCCTGCACCTGGCGCACCTCGACGATCTCGTTGTCGCCGCCGGGGCAGCGCTTGGCCCAGTCGATCGCCTCCTGCCGCGACTTCACGTCGATCATCCAGTAGCCGCCGAGCACCTCCTTGGTCTCGGCGAAGGGCCCGTCGGTCACCTTGGGCTTGCCGCCCGAGAAAGTGACCCGCGCGCCCATCGAGGGCGGGTGGAGCCCGTCGAGCGCCAGCAGCACGCCGGCCTTCTGCAGCTCTTCGTTGTACTTCATCATCCCCTCGACGGCCTTGGCGTCCGGCATGGCGCCCGGCTCCGCCGTCTCGTAGCCCTTGGGAATCATCAGCATCATGAATCGCATCGTCGTCGCTCCTTGTCTGCCTTGTCTGTGACGGCGCGCCCTCCGCGCGTCGCGTGAAGCTCAGCTCTGTTCGGGCTGCACGATGACCATCCAGCCCACGCCGAAGCGGTCGGCGACCATGCCGAAGCGCGGCGAGAAGAAGGTCTTCGCCAGCGGCATCTGAACCTTCCCGCCGTCGGCGAGCGCGTTGAACAGGCGATCGGCCTCGGCTTCGTCGCGCGCGTCGAGGGTGAGCGAGAAGCCCTGGAAGCTCGGCTTGCCCTGGCACATCCCGTCGGAGCCCATGACGCTCGTTTCGCCGATCTTGAGGCACATGTGCATCACTTTGTCTGCCGGAGGAGAGGCGGTGCAACCGGCAGGCTCGCTACCGTCTGGCTCCGGGGCGTCCTTGAAACGCATGAGCGCCTCGACCTTGGCGCCGAGCTTCGTGCGGTAGAACTCGGCCGCCTCTTCGGCGCGGCCTTCGAAGAACAGGTAGGGTCGGACTTCCATCGTGTCGCCTCCTCGCTTGGGGTTCCGAATCGTTGGCTGCGAGAGCCCCGGCCGGCCCGGAATGGCCGGACTTTGCCGTCGCTTTCCCTATAAGTCGAACGGGAGGCGGCGATTTCGACAGCCTATCCCGAATCATTTTTGAGGCCGGGGGGCGGGAGCGCCGCTTCCCGCGCAATGCCTCGATTTGCACCCGGATCGCGGAGCCCTTGGCGGCAAAGCGCTTCGGAGTCATTCTCCCTGGCTTGTCTCCCGCGCTTTGCCCGAGGTCGGCCGGGGCGTCTCATGCGAGCCGACCCCGAGGCGGAAGGCGCCGGAGCCCGAAGGATCGCGAGCGATATGATGGAGCCCACGGCAGCGAAGCGCAGGCTGGCCGCCATCCTGGCCGCCGACATGGCCGGCTACAGCCGCCTGATGGAGCTCGACGAGACCGGCACCCATGCTCGGCTCAAAGCCCACCGCATCGAGCTGATCGACCCTACCATCGCCAAGAACGGCGGGCACATCGTCAAGACCACCGGCGACGGCATGCTCGCCTCTTTCCCCAGCGTCGTCGATGCGCTCGCCTGCGCGACCGAGATTCAGAGCCGCATGGCGCGGCGCAACAGCGACCTGCCGGCGGCGCGGCGCATCGACTTCAGAATCGGCGTCAATCTCGGCGACATCATCGAGGACGAAAACGATATCGTCGGCGACGGCGTCAACCTGGCCGCCCGTCTCGAGCAGATGGCCGAGCCCGGCGGTATCTGCATCAGCCAGGTGGTGCGCGACCAGGTCGAGGGCCGGATCTCGGCCGGCTTCGAGGACCTGGGCGACCAGTCGGTCAAGAACATCTCGCGCCCGGTCCGCGTCTATCGCGTGCGCCTGAACGATGTCGCGACGCCGGTCTCGGCGGGAGCGCGGACGGACGCGGCCGAGGCCACGCGCAAGCCTGCCATCGCGGTTCTCCCCTTCGCGAACATGAGCGGCGATCCCGAGCAGGAGTTCTTCACCGACGGCATCACCGAGGACATCAACACCGAGCTGTCCAGGTTCCGCGAGCTGGTGGTGATCTCCCGCACCTCGACCTTCACCTACAAGGGCAAGTCGACCGGCATCCGCGATGTCGCCCGGCAGCTCGGCGTCGACTATGTGGTCGAAGGCAGCGTGCGCAAGGCGGGCGATCGTATCCGCGTCACGGTTCAGCTGATCGACGCGCACAGCGACCAGCACATCTGGGCCGAGCGCTACGACCGCAAGCTGGAGGACGTCTTCGCGATCCAGGACGAGATTACCTCGGCGATCGTCGCGACCGTGTTCCGGCGGGTCGAGGACGCGACGAGCAGCCGCGCCAAGAGCAAGCGCCCCGAGAACCTGGCTGCCTACGAATGCATCCTGGCGGCCAAGGTGCTGCACCACCGCTCGACCGTTCGCGACAATGCCGAGGCGCAAAAAATGGTCGAGCGCGCGATCGCGCTCGACCCCAAGTACGCCCACGCCCATTCCTGGCGCGCCTGCATTCTGGGCCAGACCTGGTCGAACGGCTGGTGCAAAGACCGCGACGCGACCTGGGACGAGGTGATGAAGGAGCTGGAAACCGCGCTTTCCCTCGACGCCAACGACGGCGACGTCCACCGGATATTGGCCGCATGCTACGTCGCCGGTAACGACCTGGATAAGGCGAAGCATCACCAGGACCGGGCGCTGAGCCTCAATCCCAACTATGACCTGGTGGTCGTCCAGCAGGGCGAGCTGTTGACCTGGCTGGGCCGGCCGGAAGAGGGCGTCGAGTGGATTCTCAAGGCGATGCGCCTCAATCCCTACCATCCCCAGCGCTTCTGGGCCCATCTCGGCCGGGCCTATTTCGCAGGCGGGCGCTACAGCGAAGCGATCGAGGCCCTGAAGCGCATCGACAAGCCCGATGCGCTGCTGCATTCGCTCTTCGCCGCGGCCTACGCCAGGATGGGAGAGCCGGTCGCCGCCAAGGCGCATGTGGCCGAGGCGCTGAAGCTCAATCCCGATCTTACTCTGAA
>JBOHKJ010000069.1:0-3270 GCA_050728975.1 Kiloniellales bacterium
GGCCTGTCGGGTCGATTCTCTGCCGTTGGTTTCTGCTGAGTCATGTATACTATCCCCCCCTCAAGGAGAGGGTTACAAAAAAGCACGCGCAAAGATGTGAGGCCGAGCGCAGCGCGCTAGCTCGCGGCGATCTGCTTTGCTTTCTGCACCAGGACTTCGGCCTGGCGGATGGACGCGATGTCGATCAGCTTGCCGTCGAGGGCGACCGCGCCCATGCCTTCCTTCTCGGCGTCCTTCATGGCCTTGAGGATCGCCTTGGCGCGGGCAACCTCGTCCTTCGAGGGACTGTAGACTTCGTTGGCGAGCGCCACCTGGTTCGGGTGGATCGCCCACTTGCCCTCGCAGCCGAGCGCCGCGGCACGGTTGGCCTGGGCGCGGAAGCCGTCGGGATCGGAGAAGTCGCCGAACGGCCCGTCGATCGGCCGCAGGCCGTGGGCGCGCGCGGCCACCACCAGGCGTGCGATGGCGTAGTGCCACATGTCGCCCCACTGGAACTCGCGCGGCCGGCTGCCCTCCTTGTCGGTGAGCACGCCGTACATAGCATTGGGCCCGCCGATCACCGTGGTGCGGGCATGCGTCGAGGCGGCGTAGTCGGCGACGCCGAAGTGGAGGCTCTCGTTGCGCTTCGAGGCGGCGGCGATCGCGTCGATGTTGGCCATGCCGAGCGCCGTCTCGATAATCATCTCGAAGCCGATCTTCTTCTTGCGCCCGGCCGCGTCCTCGGCCTGGGTCACCAGCATGTCGACGGCATAGACGTCGGCTGCGGTGCCGACCTTGGGGATCATGACAAGGTCGAGGCGCTCGCCGCCCTGCTCGATCACCTCGATCACGTCGCGATACATGAAATGGGTGTCGAGGCCGTTGATGCGGACCGCGAGCGTCTTCTTGCCCCAGTCGACCTCGTTCAAGGCCTTGACGACGTTCTTGCGGGCCTGGGCCTTGTCGTCGGGGGCGACCGCGTCCTCGAGGTCGAGGAACACCACGTCGGCGGCCGACGCGGCGGCCTTCTCGAAAAGCTTGGGGCTGCTGCCGGGAACGGCCAATTCGCTGCGGTTGAGGCGCGCCTGCGCCTGCGCGACAGTCGTGAAGCTCAAATCTCTCTCCTCGAGCGGTCTGCGTCGCGGCCGGCCGCGCCGCCCCAAGGCGCGTCGCCGCAGGTTGATAAGGTCCCTGCAAGCGGGTGGTAAGTGGCCGCAAGGAGCGGGCTTGTCAAGCAAGTCTGCCGCCCGCAAAGCCTAGACCTTGTCGCGGCGCGCCTTCTTGGCGAGCGGATGGTGGGCCTCCACCAGCGCCTTGAGGCGCGCGCCCTCGACGTGGGTGTAGATCTCGGTGGTGGCGATGTCGGCATGGCCGAGCATCTTCTGCACCGCCCGGAGGTCGGCGCCATGATCGAGGAGGTGGGTGGCGAAGGCGTGGCGCAGCACGTGGGGCGAGAGGCGCGCCGGATCGAGCCCGGCGCCCGCCGCAAGCTCCTTCAGAAGCTGGGCGACCCGGGCCCGGGTGAGGTGCCCCGAGGCGCCGCGCGAGGGAAAGAGCCAGGGCGAGTCGCGCCCGGCCGCGCGGCGCGCCTTGTCGAGGAATTGGTCCCGGACCGCGCCGTAAGCCTCGAGCGCCCGGAGCGCCGAGCGGCCGAGCGGCACCAGCCGCTCCTTGCCGCCCTTGCCCCTGACCGGGATGACGCGGTCGCGGCGCCTGAGGATTCCGCGCGGCAAGCCGACCAGCTCCGAGACCCGCAGGCCCGAGGCATAGAGCAGCTCCAGCAGGGCCAGCAGGCGCAGGCCTTCGGCATCGCGGCGCTTGCGGGCTTCGGCGATCAGGACGCCGACCTCGGTCTCGCTCAAAATCTTGGGGAGGCGCAGTCCGCGGCGCGGCGGCTCCAGGCCCGCGGTGGGATCGTCGCGGCGGCGGCCTTCCTCGACCAGGAAGCGATAGTACTGCCGCAGGGAAGAGCGCCGGCGCTCGATGGTGCGGGCGGCGAAGCCCGCCGCGGTCAGCGTCGCGAGATAGGCCCGCACGTCGGATTCGCTGGCCCGGTCGAGCGCAATCGCGCGGCGAGCGAGCGCCGCGCCGAAGTCCCGCAGATCGTTGCGATAGGCGGCTTCGGTGTTGGCGCTGAGGCCGCGCTCGGCGCGCAGCATTTCCAGGAACGGCTCGACGAAGGGCAGCGCCTCATACGACCGCGCCTTTGCCGGGCGGCCCATACCCTCTACCAGCCGGCCGCCAGCGCCGCTTCGATGGCGAGCGCGCGGGCGCTCTGGTCGAGGTCGAGGCGGGTCAGGGCCGCGAGCACGGTCGCCAGCGCGAGCGGATGACTTCCGGCCGGCGCTTCGGGGCCGAGCGCGATCAAGCCCAGCAGCAGCGCCTCGCCGCGACGCTGCCCTTCGACCGCCGCGCCGAGCGCGAGCACGGCCATGGGATCGAGCGGCGGAGCGCTCGCTTCCCGGCCGGCATAGTCGGCGAGCGGCAGCGCAGCCTCGCCGAGTCCGGACAGGGCTGCCAGCAGCACGAGCGTCGGCTCCGCCGGGCGGTCGCCGCTCAGCCTGGCGTACCAGTCAGCGAAGTCGTCCTCGCCGGCGTTGCCGGCGAGCCGCGCGATCGGCCACAGCCGGCGCTCGGCGTCGGCGGCGGTGGTATCGCTGGCGGCAGCCTGACGCAAAAGCGCGTGCCAGGCGCCGGCCCGCTCATAGCTGCCGACGGCATAGAAGGCGCGCGCGGCATCTTCGGAGAACCAGAGAAGCTCGCTGCCGACCGGCAGCTCGGAGAGCAGCGGGGCCAGGACGGCGACGCTGGAGGGGTACACGTCGGCGCTGCGCGCCTCGCCGAGGGCACGACTGAGAATTTCGGCGCGCGCCGCGGGCAAGGGCTGGTTGCGCGCCGCCTGATACAGCAGCGCGCGTCCGCGCGGCGAATCGAGGCTGCTGCCGGCGCTGATGGCGCGCGCCAGCTCGTCGGGCGCAAAGGGAAACGCGCCATAGGTCTCGGCAAGCTTCTCGGGAGGCAGCGCCCCCAGTGTCACGGCGCGCTCGGCGGCAGCGGCCCGCTGCTCGAGGTCGAAGGCCGCAGTGCCGGCGATCGCCGCCAGCGCCAGGGCGGTCGCGCGGTCGACAGCATCCTCCGGCAGGCCACGCCCCGCGGCACGCAGCAGCGCCAGATGCAGCGGAGCGATTCGACCCGGAATCGCGTCGTCGTCCTCCTGCCCGGCGCCCGCCTGGCCAGCACCCGATTGCCCGGCCATCGACTCGACGAGGCTGGCGAAAGCCCGATCGTCTT
>JBOHKJ010000070.1:0-5157 GCA_050728975.1 Kiloniellales bacterium
GGCCAGGAACCGGCCCGCCGGCCATCGCTGCAGCGGCAACCGGCAGCAGGCCCGCGAGGAACAGCACGGCGCGCCCAGCCGACCCGAGGCAGCGTAAGCGAACTGTGCTAGAAACGGTGGCGGCAGAAACGACGCAAAAGGCGAAAACGGCTTTCCCCATGGTCGCCGAGATCACCGGCTTCTTCGACAAGGCCACCTCCACGCTCAGCTATCTTCTTGCCGATCCCGAAAGCGGCCAGGCCGCCGTCATCGATCCGCTGCTCGACTATAACCCTCGCTCGGGGCGGATATCGACGACCGGCGCCGATCGCCTGATCGCCGAAGTCGAGACGCGAGGCTTGAAGCTTGCGTGGGTGCTGGAAACCCATCCCCATGCCGACCATCTGACGGCCTGCCGGCACGTCAAGCGCCGTCTCGGCGGCCTGATCGGGATCGGCGCGGGCGTGGTCACGGTCCAGAAGACCTGGGCTGAGATCTACAACTTGGACTCCAAGCTCGCGTTGGACGGCTCGCAGTTCGACCGCCTTTTCGCCGATGGCGAGCGCTTCGCGCTCGGTGGATTGGAGATCGAGGTCTGGCATACGCCCGGCCATACGCCCGCCTGCGTGACCTATGTCGTCCGCGAGGCCGCGGGCGCCGCGCCGGTCGCGGCCTTCGTCGGCGATACGCTCTTCATGCCCGACTACGGAACGGCGCGCTGCGATTTTCCGGGCGGCGATGCGGCGACGCTCCATCGCTCGATCGCCCGCATCCTTTCGCTGCCGGACCGGACTCGCCTTTTCACCTGCCACGACTACCAGCCTAACGGCCGGGCACTGGCCTACGAGGCGACGGTGGCGGAGCAGCGGGCCAAGAACGTGCACTTGAAGGCCGCACCCGACGAATCCGCCTTCGTCGAGCTGCGGCGCGAGCGCGACCGCGGGCTCGATGCGCCGGAGCTGCTGCTGCCCGCGTTGCAGGTCAACATCCGCGGCGGCGACCTGCCGCCGGCCGAGTCCAATGGAACCCGCTACTTCAAGATCCCCCTCGATCGCTTCTGAAGCGCCCGATCGCGCTCCGCCGGCGACGCTGTGGCGCCCCTGGCTGGCCTGCGGTGCGCTCGCAGGCCTCGCGGCGGTGGCGCTCAAGGCCTACCTCGGCCACGGCGGAGCGGCGCTCGCGGAGACGCCGCGCGGCTGGCTGGAGACGGCCGGCGATTTCGCTCTCTATCATGCGGCGGTGCTGCTGGCGGTCGCCATTCTCGCCCGCCTCGGGCCGGGCCGGAGCAGACTGCTCGTGGCGGCCGGGGCGTTCTTTTCTGTCGGCCTGCTGTGCTTTTCCGGCGGCCTCACCGCACGCGCGCTACTCGCCTGGCATGCGCTCGGACCGCTCGTCCCGCTCGGCGGAACCGCCCTGCTGATCGCTTGGTCGCTGCTGTTGCTCTATGCCTTGCGCCGCCGCTTCTGACGCTGTCGCTGGACGACAGGGCGCTTGGCTCTGGATGCGGCGATCCGCGGTCTGCGCGAGCGCTTGCTGGTGCCGCGGCGGCAATAGATCTGATGGAGCGTGTCGAGGATGCGGGCGACGCCGTCGTCCTTGACCGAGTAATAAACGGTCTGGGCATTGCGGCGTGTCTGTACCAGGCCGTCGCGGCGCAGCTTGGCCAGGTGTTGCGACAGGGCCGACTGACCGAGGCCGACGAGGTCGCAGAGCGCGGTAACGGAATGTTCGCCGCTGGAGAGGTGGCAGAGAATCTGCAGTCGACGGCGATTGCTCATCGCCTTCAACAGAACGCTCGCCTCGCCGGCGACAGTCAACATGGCGTCGTAACGCATGATCGCAGTGTGGGTGGCCTCGCCGATGCGCGTCAAGGGTGTTCGCGTCGCTTGTCCTCGGGTGCGAAGTTATGCTTGTCTTTTTCGCCCGCCGTCAAGAAAGCGATTCTGCCGCGATGGAACCGGTGACACTCGACGTCAAGGGATTGCGCTGCCCGCTGCCGGTGTTGCGCGCACGCAAGGCGATGAAACCTCTCGCCGCGGGCGACAGGCTGGAGGTGCTGGCGACCGATCCGGCCGCCGTCAAGGATTTCCAATCCTTCTGCGAGACCACGGGACACCGGCTCCTCGAGTGGAAGGAGGAGGGCGCGGTCTTCAGCTTCCTGATCGAGAAGCGTGCCGGCTAGCCGAGGCCGAAGGCAGCGGGATAACGGACCCGGCCCTGGTCGATCGCGAGCGAACCCGGAACCAGCTCGAGTGCCATGAAGGCGGAGCCGGAGAAGGGCGCGGCGAGCCGTTGCGCCGCTTCGGCGGAAAATCCGAAGCGGCCATAGTAGCTCGGCTCGCCCAGAACCACGACCGCCGCTTCGCCGCGCTCGCGACAGCGCGCCAATCCCGTCCGCACCAAAGCGCTGCCGATTCCCTGGCGCTGGTGCTGCGGAACGACCGCCAGGGGAGCGAGCGAGAGTGCGGCAAGCCGCCCCAGCCGGTGCTCGATCGGCAGTCGGCTGAAAAGGACGTGACCGACGATGATGTCGTCGATCTCGGCAACGAGACTTGCGACCACGTCGCCGTCGGTCGCAAGGCCGGCGACCAGCTTGGTCTCGTCCGGACGGCCGAAAGCGGCGGTTATCGCGACCGCTACCGCCGCAAGGTCCCCGGGCCGCTCTTCGCGCAGCAGAGGGCCGGCAGGCGCCCGCCGAAGGGCAGGCATCACTCTCCGGGCGCCGGCTGCGGTGCGGCTCCGCCGAGCGGCAGCGCGCTCGGCTGCCGACCGCGTGCCTTGCCTTCCAGCAGATCGGTGACCAGCGACAGCATCGGCGGAATGATGATCATCGTCAGAATGGCCGACAGCATCAGGCCGCCCACCACCACCGAGCCGAGGCCGCGATAGAGCTCCGAGCCGGCGCCGGGGAAGACCACCAGCGGCAGCATGCCGAAGACGCTGGTGAGCGTCGACATGAAGATCGGCCGGATGCGATTGCGCGTCGCCTCCAGGATCGCCGCGGCGGGCAGGAAATCTTCCTCGCGGATGTGGTACAGCATCTGATGCACCACCAGGATCGCGTTGTTGACCACGATGCCGACCAGGATGACGAAGCCGAGCAGCGTCAGCATGTCGAGCGGCTGATAGACGAAGATATTGAGCACCGCCAGGCCGACAACGCCGCCGGCCGCCGCCAGCGGCACGGCCAGCATGATGACCAGTGGATAGATCCAGCTCTCGAACAGCACCGCCATCACCAGATAGACGATCACCACCGCCAGGACCAGCTGCACCACCATGGCGTCCCAGGTTTCGCTGAGCTTGTCGGCGGTGCCCGACATGCCGACGGCGACGCCCGGCGGCAGGCCCTCCGCGATCAGGGGGTCGAGCACCTGCGTTTGCAGGATCTCGATCGCGCTCTCCAGCGGTATGCCGGCTGCCGGCCTGATCTGCAGCGTGATGGTCCGTTGCCGCTCCTGGTGGCGGATCTCGGTCGGTCCGGAGGTCAGGATCACGTCGGAGAGCGACGAGGCCGGCAGGATCTGTCCCGACGAGGTGACGACCGGAAGATTGCCGATCCCCTGGGTTTGGCTGACGTTGCGGTCGGGCCCCTGAAGAACCAGGTCAAGACGCTTGTTGTCGACCGTGACCTCGGCGGCTCTTGCGCCATCGTTGAAAACGTCGATCGTGTCGGCAAAGTCGCGGACCGACACCCCGTTGTCGGCGAGGCGCAGGCGGTTCGGCAGCACGCGGACTTCCGGCGCGCCCAGCTCGAGTCCCGGATTGGGCCGGTACTGATTGCCGGCGCCGACCGGCATCACCTCTATCGCCTTCTGCATGATACGCTTGGTCAGCTCGAGATCGGCTTCGAGGTCGGGGCCCGAAATGTCGATATCGATCCGCCGCCCGCTGCCCACACCCCGGCCGAAGATCGAGGGTTGGCTGATGAAGCCGAAGGTGCCGGGCTCCTGGAACGCGCTTTGTTGCAGGACCGGGATCAGCTCGCCGGCGCGCTGCTCGTCGCTCGCCACGGCGCCCAGGAAAGTGCGTGTGTCGGTGGCGACGAAGAAGAAGCGCTGGATCTTCGGCGGCTCGCCAGGCTGCGATTCCGGGCCCGAGACCGAGGCCCACAAGGGCTTCGTTTGTTCCTCCATAGCCTGAGCGATATCGAAGGTAGTCGCCAGATTGTAGCCGGGCGGCGGGATGATCGATCCGAATACCATGTTGCGGTTGCCCTCTGGGAGATACTCCAGCTTGGGCAGGAACATCCAGGCGCCGGTGCCGGCCGCCACGGTTGCCGTTGCTACCACGGCAATCGCCAGCGCCTTGCTGCGGGTGCAGGCGCGGACAAAGCCCATCACGCCAGCGACAAACGCGCTCGCCAGCGGATCGATGACCGGCAGGTGGATGCGGGTCCAGGAGTTACCGGACGACTGCTCGCCGCGCCGTCCCAACAGGCGCCGGGCGAGCGCTGGGACAACGGTGATGGAAACCAGCAGCGACAGCATCACCGCGACCGAGATCGCAACCGCGATGTCGCGGAACAGCTGGCCGACCTCCAGTTCCATCACCAGGATCGGCACGAAGACCATGACCGTAGTGAGCGCCGAAACCAGGACGGCGCCCCAGACTTCCTTGGCCCCGCGGTAGGCTGCCTCGCGGGTCGGCATGCCCTTTTCGAGCAGGCGGTATATGTTCTCCAGCACGACGATCGCCGCGTCGACCACCATGCCGATGGCGAAGGCCAGGCCGGCGAGCGAGATTACGTTGATCGAACGCCCGAGCGTCGCCATGGCGACGAAGGCGCCGACGATCGAGACCGGGATGGCGAGCGAAATAACAAGTGTCGCGCCGAGCGAGCGCAGGAACAAAAGCAAGATGACCGCCGCGAGGGAGCCGCCGACGTAGATGTTAGTGTTGACGAGATCGATCGCCGATTCGATGTAGGCGGTCTCGTCGTAGTGCTGCTCCAGTTTCAGGCCGGCGTTCGGCACGGCGAAGGCGTTGAGCTCCTTCACCGCCTCGCGGATGCCTTCCATCGTCTCCATTACGTTGGCCCCAGTTTCGCGCATCACCGAAACGCCCACGGCTTCCTGACCGAAGACGCGCATGCGTGCGGTCCGTCGCGCATAGCCGAAGGAGACGTCGGCGACGTCGCCGAGGGTGACGCGGCCGATTCGCCCTGTGGCGCTGTCT
>JBOHKJ010000071.1:0-4069 GCA_050728975.1 Kiloniellales bacterium
AGGTCGAGGGCGCCGAGCGGTTCGTCCAGCAGCAGCACGTCGGGTTCGACCGCCAGCGCGCGGGCGAGCGCGACCCTCTGTCGCTGGCCGCCGGAAAGCTCGTGCGGCCGCTTGGCGAAAGCACCTTCCAGGCCAACCAGCGTCAGCAGCTCGCGGGCCCTGGCGTCGCGCTCGGCGCGCGCTACGCCGCGCATCCTGAGCCCGAAGCTGACGTTGGTGCCGAGCGACATATGGGGAAAGAGCGCGTAGTCCTGGAACATGGTGGTGGTCGGGCGCTGGGCCGGCGTGATATCGGTCACGTCGCGTTCGCCGATCAACACGCGCCCTTCGCTCGGATGGAGGAATCCGCCGAGGATCGAGAGCAGCGTGGTCTTGCCGCAGCCCGAAGGTCCCAGCAGGACCGCGAAGCGGCCGGCTTCGATCGTCAGGTCGACGGCGGTCAGCGCGGCGAACTTGCCAAAGCGGTGAGTGACGCCGCGGATCTCGACTTTGGCCGTCATCGCTTCCGTGCCCGCGCGAAGACCGTCAGCTCCAGGATCAAGAGGACAACGATCGAGATCAGGAACACCACGCTGCCGACCGCGTTGGTCTTGGGGTTGAGGCCGGAGCGCAGCAGGCTCCAGATCTCGACCGGCAGGGTGACGTCGAAGCGCGACAGTAGGAAGGCGATTATGAACTCGTCCCAGGAGAAGGTGACCGAGAGCGCATAGCTGGCGATCACCGCCGGGGCCAGCATCGGCGCGGTGATTAGCGCCATCACCTGCCAGTCCCTGGCGCCGAGGTCGAACGCCGCGCGCTCGACGTTCACCTGATGCTCGCCCAATTGGCTATAGATGATGGCGAAGCAGAGCGGGGTGTTGATGACCGCGTGGCCGATCCCGACCGTCAGCAGGGAGCGCGGCACGCCCAGCGTATTGAAGGCGATCAGCAGCCCCAGCCCGATGATGAGGTAGCTTACGGTGAGCGGCGCGGTAATCAGGGCACGTTGAAGCCCGGCGCCGGGCAGTTTGTGGCGTGCGAAACCGTAGGCGGCCGTGAAGCCGAGGAAGCAGGCGACCGCCGAGGAAAGCAGGGCAACCAGCAACGAGTTGACCAGCGCCGCTACCAGCTTGCCGTCTGCGACGACCGCTCCGTACCACTGCAGCGAGGGCCCTTCGAAAGGCGGAATGGGAAAGCGCCCGTCCTGGAACGAGAAGAGCACCAGCACGGCGACCGGCAGGAAGATGAAGCCGTAGAGAGCCGCGAGGTAGAGCGCGCTCGCTACGTTCGAGAGCGACAGCCTGGTCATGCGCGCTCCAGCTTCAGCCAGCGCGCGCTCAGCAGATAGGCGGCCGTCACCACGATCATGAGGATGATCGAGAGCGCGGAGGCCATCGGGAAGTCGGCGCGGCGGCCGATCTGCAGCATCACGATTTGCGGCAGCACCAGCTCGTTGTTGCCGCCCAGGATCTGCGGTGTGATGTAGTCGCCGATGCAGAGCACGAAGGTGAGGAAGGCGCCCACCATGATGCCCGGCAATGTGAGCGGCAGGATCACGTAGAAAAGAACCTGCAACGGATTGGCGCCGAGGTCGGCGGCGGCGCGGCGATAGTTGGGCGAGAGCTGCACCAGGTTGGCGTAAATGGTCAGCGTCAGCAGCATGACGAAGAAGTGGACGAAACCGATGATCGTCGCGCTTCGGGTTGCCGCCAGCTCGAGCGGCTGCTCGACCAGCCCCAGCCCGAGCAGCGCCTGATTCACCACGCCGTTCTGAGCCAGCACCAGCAGCCAGGCATAGGAGCGCACCACGTAGGAGGTCCAGAAGGGCAGGATCGCCAGGATCAACGCCAGGCGTTGCCAGCGGCGCGGCACCTTCTCGGCGATGATCCAGGCCAGCGGGTAGGCCAGCAGCACAGAGATCGCGGTCACGGCGAGCGTGATCTCGAGCGAGTTGAACAGGCCCTCGACGAAATGCGAGCGGGTGAAGAAGCCTAGGTAGTTGTCGAGGTTCCAGGTCTTGACGATCTCGGTCCCGACCCGCTGCCACAGGCTGATGACCAGCATCAGCGCAAAGGGGGCCACGAAGAAGGCCAGAGTCCAGAGCAGCGTCGGGAGCACGAACGCCCAGGCCTTGCGGCGCTCGCGCTTTTCGAAGGCGGTCAGCCTCGGCATCGCCTTGAGCGGCCCTCCGGGCCGCGGTCGGGCCGAATCAGTACTGCAGGAACTCGGTCCAGATGTCTTGCATCTTGGCGTCGAGCTCAGCGCTCGGCGCCGGGTAGAGCTGGGCGCGCTCCAGATAGGCTTCCTGCTCGTCCCAGCGCAGCGCCGTCTTCTGCTGGTCGGTCAGGTGCGCGCCCGCCTTGCGGTTGGCCGGCATGGCCCAGTAGCAGGACGAGGTGGCGAGCCGGGCCTGGCCCTCGGGGCTGAGAATGTATTGCACGAACTTGAGCGCCAGCTCCTGCTTCTTGGAGCTGGCGAAGACGCCGATCGACTGTGACCAGCGCACGCCGCCTTGCACCGGCAGCACCCAGTCGAGATTCGGCTTCTCGGCACTGAGGCCCGCGGTCACAAATTCGCCGCCGCCCACCAGCACGTCGACCTCGCCGGTGGCGAGCGCGGTCTGGCTGGAGACGATTTCGCCCACCTGCTTGGAGACCGCCTTCATCTGGAGCAGCTTCTCCTTGATGGCGGGAAGATCCGCTTCGGTCAGCTCGGCGGTCTTCTTGCCGAGTCCGATGGCGACCATGCCGATCACCGGCAGGTAGTAGTCGTAGACCGCGATGCGGCCCTTGTACTTGTCGCTCCAGATCACCGACATGTCGTTCATGTCGGCGGCGTCGACCTTCTCCTTGTTGAAGGAGATGGTGTTGTAGCCGAACTTCTCCGAGATGGCGTAGGTCTGGCCGTCCTTGCTGTGCTTCTCGGCCATCACCAGCTGCGGAAAAAGATCCGCGGTCGGCAGTGCGTCGGCCGGCAGCGGCGCCAGGATGCCGGCTTCGACCACGCGCGGCACGTCGATCCCGTCGACCACAAAGACGTCCCAGTCGCCAGGGTGCGATTGCTCGATGAGCGAGAGTGCCGTGCCGGTGCCCTCGTAGTCCTTCAGGTTGACCTTGACGTCGTTGGCCTTCTCGAAGGGCTCGATCAGCGCCGGATCGGTGTGATCGCACCAGACCAGCGCGTTGAGTTCGTCCGTGGCCTGGGCCGACGCGGCAAAGACGCTGGCTGTCAGCAGTCCGCCGGCCGCCACGGCGAGCCGTGTCCAAGGCTTGTTGTCGGAGGCGAAGGGCATGGGCTGTCTCCCTTGTCACGGGTGTCCCTGATCGGCGGCCATTGTTCGGCATTGTGGCTCGCCCTGCCGCCCAAAAAAATATGAATGGGTTATAAAATTGAGTCAATTCATTTTTCGTGTCATAGTTCACCTATGACCGGATTGCGTGCCCGACAAAAGGCTGACCGCGAACAGCGGATTCTGGAGGCCGCCGCCGAGCTGTTCCGCAAAGTGGGCTACGAGGGCGCCAAGATCGAGAGCATCGCGGCGCTCGCCGAGGTCTCGATCGGTACCGTCTACAACTACTATGAAAACAAGGGCGACCTGCTGGTGGCCATCGTCTCGATGGAGGTCAACGAGGTGCTCAACGCCGGCCAGCGTCTGGTCATGGATCCGCCACCCGACGTCGAGCAGGCGATCAACCGCTTGATGTCCATCTACCTGGATCACTCGCTGGTCTATCTCAGCAAGCAGATGTGGCGCCACGCCATGGCGATCTCGACCCAGCAGCCGGAAACCCGCTTCGGACAGACCTATCGCCAGCTCGACCTGCGGCTGACCCGTCAGGTCTGCGCCCTGATCGCCGGCCTGCAGAAGGCCGGCCTGGTGAAACGGGAGGTCGACAGCGCGGCGGTAGGCGAGATGCTCTTCAACAACACCAACATGATGTTCATCCTCTTCGTGAAGGACGAAAAGATGTCGCTGGCGGCGCTCAAGGCCGCCATCGCGCGCCAGAATGCCCCCTTGGCAAAGGCCATCCGGGCCGCCTGAGGGCACCCTTGCCGGGCCCCTGCGGGGGCAGTAAGTAACGCCCATGCG
>JBOHKJ010000072.1:0-11836 GCA_050728975.1 Kiloniellales bacterium
TTAGCCGACGGGAACCGCCGATCGGGGATTGCGAGAATGAGCGACGGTACGCCATATAGGGGCGACCCGCGGCCCCAAGCGGACTGGCCGAGCTTCGCCAGCGACGGAGCGATGCGTATCCTCGTCATCGAAGACGACGACAAGACAGCGGACTACATCCTCAAAGGCTTGGCCGAATGCGGCCATGTCGCTGACCGTGCCGCCACCGGGCCTGACGGCCTCCACCTCGCTACCTCAGGCCAATACGATGCCTTGATCGTCGATCGCATGCTACCGGGCCTGGACGGTCTGGCGCTGATTCGCGCGCTGCGCGCCGCCGGTATCCAAGTGCCGGTACTGATTCTGAGCGCGCTCGCCCACGTCGATGAGCGTGTGACCGGCCTCAAAGCCGGCGGCGATGACTACCTTACCAAGCCCTTCGCTTTCACCGAGTTGCAGGCGCGCTTGGAGGCTCTGTTGCGAAGGCCACGGGCGATCGCGCAGCAGACCCTCCTCGAGGTCGGAGACCTCAAGATGGAGCTTCTGACTCGCAGGGTGACGCGTGCCGGACATCTGATCGACTTGCGTCCACAGGAATTCAAGCTGCTGGAATTTCTCATGCGCCGTATCGGCGAAGTCGTGACGCGAACCATGCTGTTCGAAGGTGTCTGGGATTTCCATTTCGATCCGCAGACCAACGTGGTCGACGTCCACATCAGCCGCCTGCGTCAGAAGATCGACAAGGGGTTCGACGGCCCGCTCATTCATACTCATCGCGGCGGTGGATACTCGATCAGTGCCAACACCTAGGCTTCTGCGCACCTCCAGCTTCCGCATCGCGATACTCTACCTCTCGCTGTTCGGTGTCACGTTTCTGGCGCTTCTGATGCTGGTCTACTGGTCGACGGTCGGTCTCATCGATCGGCAGGTGAACGAGACGATCGAGGCTGAAATCAGAGGATTGGCCGAGCAATACCGCAATGAGGGCCTAGTGCGGCTGTCGCAGGTCATTCGCGAACGCAGCAGCACCAGCCCCGACAGCGCCAATGTCTATTTGCTGGCGGACCCCGATTTTCGATCGATCGTGGGTAACCTCAACAGCTGGCCGGAACAACGTGTCCAAGGTGGCGGCTGGAACGAGATTACACTGCGACGAGGCCGTGAGCCGGGATCGCCGCCGCACAGGATCCGCACGCGGACCTTTCAGCTTCCAGGTGGCTATCATCTCCTGGTCGGTCGCGACACCGAAGCACTCGGTGCGTTCCGCGGCATCATGATCGAGGCAATCGCTTGGACGCTCGGGCCGGCCCTCATCCTGGGGCTTCTCGGCGGCGCCCTGATCGGCCGCTATGCACAGAGCCGTGTCGATGCGGTTCGTGCGATCGGGCAAGACATCGTCAAGGGCGATCTATCGCGCCGCGTGCCGCTAACGGGCAGCGGCGACGAGTTCGATCGCCTAGCACGGACCATCAATGAAATGCTTGAGCAGATCGACACGCTGATGGCTGGGATGCGCATGGTGACCGACAGCCTGGCGCACGATTTGCGCAGCCCACTCACCCGCGCCAAGAGCAGCATCGAGATGGCGCTCCGCAAGGGCGATGGCGAGAGCCAACGCAAAGCTCTCGAGCAAACCAGCGCGGAGCTGGAAACGATCCTCAACACCTTCGAAGCTTTGATTAGAATTGCGCAAGCGGAAACGGGCATCAATCGCTTGTCGCTCTCGCGTCTTGATCTGACGGCTCTGGCCCGGGATGTCAGCGAGATCTATCAGCCGATTGCCGAGGAGAAGGGCTTGGAGACGATTGACGCGATCGAGTCGGGCATCTCGGTCATGGGTCACCGCAACCTTCTGGCCCAAGCGCTCGCCAATCTACTCGACAATGCCATCAAATACACGCCTTCGGGCGGGCGGATCGAGGTATCGCTACGGCACGCTGGGGATGCACCCATCCTGACCGTCTGCGACAGTGGCCCGGGAATTCCGGAAGCCGAATGGGAAGGGGTGCTGCAACGCTTCGTGCGGCTCGACAGCAGCCGCGGGACATCGGGCAGCGGTCTGGGTCTGAGCCTTGTGGCCGCGGTCGCCAACCTGCACGGTGCCCAACTCACGCTCGGCGACAACGCGCCCGGGCTCGCCGTCAGCCTCAGCTTCCCGGAACTGGAGGCACGCCCTCAGGCGCCGATGGCAAAGCCTTGACGCCGGCCCCTTACGACGGAGTTGCCGCGGTGGCGGCAATCCCGTCACAATCGGGACAGGGTAAGGGAGGAGATATGGCTATGAGGCGTACCAGACCGCCCTTCCGCGCGGATCATGTCGGAAGCTTGCTGCGGCCGGAGAGGCTCAAGACGGCCCGCGCCAAGCGCGAGGCGGGGCAGCTTGGCGCCGAGACCCTGCGTGAGATCGAGGATCGCGAGATTGAGCGGGTCATCGCCAAACAGGAGGAAGTTGGCCTGAGCGATGCCACCGACGGTGAATTTCGCCGAGCCATGTGGCATTTCGACTTCCTCGAGCGGCTCGACGGCGTGGAACCCTTCACCCCCAAGGAGGGTATTCAATTCAAGGGTATGCAGACCAAGGCCAAGGGACTGAAGGTGACCGGCAAGCTCGATTTTTCCGGCCACCCAATGTTAGACCACTTCGCCTTCGTCAAGACGCACACCAAGAAAGTGGCGAAGATGACGATTCCTTCGCCTAGCGTGTTGCACTTTCGCGGCGGCCGGAAGGCGGTCGACGCCGCAGTCTATCCCGACATGAACGACTTCTATCGCGACCTCGGCCAAGCCTATCGCAAGGCCGTGCGTGCTTTCGCCAATGCTGGCTGCCGCTATCTGCAGCTCGACGAGACCAATCTCGCCTACCTCTGCGATCCCGAGCAGCGCCAGATGTTGAAAGAGCGCGGCGACGATCCGGAAAACCTGCCGACGATCTATGCTGAGATGATTAATACGGCAATCTCCGACCGGCCCAAGGAAATGACCGTCACCATGCACCTTTGTCGCGGAAACTTCCGTTCCAGCTGGATCGCCCAGGGCGGGTACGAGCCGGTCGCCGAGATTCTCTTCAACAAGATCGCTGTCGACGGCTATTTCATGGAATACGACACGGATCGCGCTGGCGGCTTCGAGCCGCTGCGTTTCGTGCCGAAGGGAAAGACCGTCGTATTGGGGTTGGTGACCTCTAAGAGCGGCACACTGGAGTCGAAGGACACGCTCAAGAAACGCATCGACGCGGCTGGCCGCTATCTCGATCCCGATCAGCTATGCCTCAGTCCTCAGTGCGGCTTCGCCAGCACCGAAGAGGGAAATATCCTGACCGAGGAGCAGCAGTGGGCCAAGCTGGCGATGATCGTCGAAATTGCCGACCAGGTCTGGGGCTGAGGCAACGCGTCGCCCCGCCGGCAGCCAGACGACTGTGAAGACCCAAGTCGGAATCATCGGGGCGGGACCTGCTGGCCTGCTGCTGTCTCAGTTGCTCCATCTACAAGGCATCGAGAGCGTTGTGCTGGAGCGTCGCAGCCGAGGCTACGTCATGGGGCGCATTCGCGCCGGCGTAGTCGAGCAGGGGACTGCAGATCTGCTCCGCGAGGCCGGCGTCGAGACGCGCATGGCGCACGAGGGCGAGGTGCATGCCGGCGTCAACATCGCCTTTGCCGGCCGGCTCCTGCGCGTCGACTTGAAAGGGCTCAGCGGCTCGGCGGTCATCATTTATGGCCAGACCGAGATCACGCGCGACCTCTTCGAGGCCCGCGATCGGCTGGGGGGCAGAGTGATCGACGGGGCCGAAGAGGTGACGCCCCATGCCATTGACAGCGATATGCCCTATCTCACCTATCGCAAGAACGGCGAAGCCTTCCGGATCGATTGTGACTTCATTGCGGGCTGCGACGGTTCCCACGGCGTCAGCCGCGAATCGATCCCGTCGAGCGTCCTGCGACGCTACGAAAGAATCTATCCCTTCGGCTGGCTGGGCGTGCTGTCGCGCACGCCGCCGGTCCACGACGAGCTGATATACGCCAACCATGCGCGTGGTTTCGCGCTCTGTTCGCTGCGCTCGCGGGTATTGAGCCGCTATTATGTGCAATGCCCGCTCGAGGACGAAGTGGGCGACTGGCCGGACGAGCGCTTCTGGGAGGAGCTGAAGGAGCGTCTGCCGGAGGAGGTGGCCAGGGGCCTGGTGACCGGCCCCTCGATCGAAAAGTCGATCGCACCGCTGCGCAGCTTCGTTGCCGAGCCGCTCAGCCACGGACGGCTGTTCCTGGCAGGAGACGCCGGCCATGTCGTGCCACCAACCGGAGCCAAGGGGCTCAATCTCGCAGCTTCAGACGTCTATTACCTGTCGCGAGCCCTGATCGACTACTACAAGAAGGGCGACGTCCGGGGCCTGGAGACCTATTCCATCACCGCACTGGCCCGGGTCTGGAAGGCGGTTCGCTTTTCCTGGTGGATGACCGGCCTGCTGCATCTCTTCCCGGACAACGGCGAGTTCGGCGCCAAGATCCAGCATGCCGAGCTCGAATATCTGGCGCAGTCCGAGGCGGCCCGTAGGTCGCTGGCCGAGAACTACGTCGGGCTGCCTTATTGATGCGTCGGCGCTGCAAATCTTGCACAACGGCGCGCTGGATGGCGCCGAAGCTCTTCGCCAAGGCGCTGATCGGGCTGTATAACGTCGATCCGAAGGGTGAAGGGAAGCGGCGATGAATGCGATCGAGCGGGATGGAGTGGCGATCCGCTACCAGATCGAAGGACAGAGCGGCGGACCGGCGCTGGTCTTCTCGAATTCGCTCGGTACCGACGTCCAAGTCTGGGACGCAATTCTACCGGCCTTCGCCGGTCGCTTTCGCCTTCTGCGCTACGATAAGCGCGGACACGGGCTGTCCGATGCGCCGCCGGCACCCTATGCCATCTACGACCACGTTGCTGACCTTGCGGCAGTCGCCGATGCGGCGGGTATCAAGCGGGCCATCGTGGTCGGATTATCGGTCGGCGGATTGATCGCGCAGGGGCTCGCCCAGAGGCGTCCGGACCTGGTTGGCGCGCTGGTGCTCTGCGACACCGGCCACAAGATCGGCACCGCCGATATGTGGAACGGACGCATCGAGACGATCCGCATGAGCGGCATCGCGACGCTCGCCGAGCCGATCCTCGAGCGCTGGTTCTCGGCCGATTTCCGTAAGAACCGGAAGGGCGAGCTCGCGGTCTGGCGCAACCTCTTGATCCGCACGCCGGTCGAGGGTTATCTCGGTACCGCGGCGGCGATCCGCGATGCCGATATGACCGAAGCGGCGAGGGCGATCCGCGTGCCGACGCTCTGCATCGGTGGCTCGCAGGACGGTGCGACACCGCCCGCTTTGATGCGCGAAATGACGGCACTCATTCCTGGGGCGCGGCTCGAGTTGATCGAGGGCGCAGGGCATCTGCCTTGCATCGAATCGCCCGATGCCGTGGTGGCAGAAATGACGGGGTTCTTCAAGGAGATCGGCTATGGCTGACGACCGCTTCGCGAGCGACATGAAGACCCGCCGCGCGGTGCTCGGGGACCGGCACGTCGACCGGGCGGAAGCGAACAAGACCGCCTTCGACGAGGACTTCCAGCGCTTCATCACCGAAAGCGCGTGGGGCTCGGTCTGGTCACGGCCTGGACTCACCAAGCGCGAGCGTTCGCTGGTCACCATCGCCCTGCTGGCAGCGCTTGGCCATCACGAGGAGGTCGCGATGCATGTCCGTGCGACCAAGAATACCGGAGCGACAGCCGACGATATCAAGGAGGTTCTACTGCATGTCGCTGTCTACGCCGGCGTGCCTGCGGCCAACGGTGCAATCAAGGTCGCGAGGCAGGCGCTGGATGAAATCGGCAGCAAGCCATGACGGAGGCAGCGATGATGCCGACCTACGAGTTCATCGAGCGGGATAGGAGCATTCATCCGCCGGCATTTTGGCCGGACTACAAGACCAGCGTGCTGCGCTCGCCACAGAAGGCGCTGCTGTCGCTCGAGAACTCGCTCTCCGAAATCACCGGGCCTCTGTTCGGCCGCAACGAGCTGGGACCGCTCGACCACGACCTGATCCTCAACTATGCCAAGGGCGGCGAGCCGATCGGTCAGCGTACTATCGTCCACGGCTATGTGCTGGACGAGACTGGCCGACCGGTGCCGAACGCCCTGATCGAGATATGGCAGGCCAACGCCGGCGGCCGCTATCGCCATCGCAACGATACCTACTTGGCGCCGATCGATCCCAACTTCGGCGGTTGTGGGCGCTGTCTCTCCGACGAGGCTGGCTACTACTTCTATCGAACCGTCAAGCCCGGCGCCTATCCCTGGCGCAATCGAACCAACGACTGGCGACCGGCGCACATACATCTCTCGCTGTTCGGCAGTGGCTGGGCGCAGCGTCTCATCACCCAGATGTACTTCGAGGGCGATCCACTGATTCCACTCTGTCCGATCCTGAACTCGATTCCCGACAAGGCAGCGATCGCTCGACTGGTGGCGGTGCTCGACATGAGCGCCAGCATCCCGCTCGACTCGCGTGCCTATCGATTCGATATCGTGCTGCGCGGCCGGCGTCAGACCCTGTTCGAAAACAAGCTGGAGGGGAGCTGAGCCATGCCCCAGCCGCTTCACTCCCTCAAGGAAACGCCCTCGCAGACCGCCGGCCCTTACGTCCACATCGGCCTGATTCCCAGGCAGGCCGGCTTCGATATCTTCGAGCAGGACTTCGGCAACGTTCTGGCGGGCAAGAAGAGTGCGGGCGAGCGCGTCCGCATCGAGGGCCGCGTGATCGACGGTGCGGGCGCGCCGATCAGGGATGTGCTGGTCGAGATCTGGCAGGCGAACGCTCAGGGACGCTACAACCACCCGGACGACAACCAGCGGAAGAAGCTGGATAAGTCCTTTCGCGGCTGGGGCCGGGCGGGCTCCGACTTCCAGACCGGCGTCTGGTGGTTCGAGACCATCAAGCCGGGCTCGGTTCCGGGCCGTAACGGCAAAACCATGGCTCCACACGTCAACTTCTGGATCGTCTCGCGCGGTATAAACATTGGCCTCAGCACACGGATGTACTTCCCCGACGAGGCGAAGGCCAACTCCGCCGATCCAGTGTTGAATCTGGTCGAGCCGGCCCGCCGCCGCGACACCTTGATCGCCCGCAAGGAAAAGCGCGGCGCCAAGGCCGTCTATCATTTCGATATCAATCTTCAGGGCGACGACGAGACAGTGTTTTTCGACATCTGAGGCGCAGTTTCGACCATGGCCGAGTTCCTCTCGCTCAAGGAGGCTGTCGCGCGGAACCTTCGTGACGGCAACCGTGTGGCATTCGAGGGCTTCACGCATCTGATTCCTCACGCTGCTGCCCACGAGGCGATTCGCCAAGGCCGCAAGGATCTGACCTTGATCCGCATGACGCCGGACCTGGTCTACGATCAAATGATAGGCATGGGCTGTGCGAAGAAGCTGATTTTCTCCTTCGCCGGCAATCCCGGGGTTGGCTTACTGCGGCGCGTGCGCGACGCGGTGGAGAACGATTGGCCGCAGCCGCTCGAGATCGAGGAGCACAGCCATGCCGCCATGGCAAATGCCTACGAGGCCGGTGCGGCGGGACTGCCCTGTGCGATTTTCCGCGGTTATATCGGCGCGGAGCTCAAGCGGGTCAATCCCAGCATCAAGAGCGTCACTTGCCCCTTCAGCGGCGAGATCCTGGCGGCGGTGCCTGCGATCAATCCCGATGTCGGCATCATCCACGCCCAGAAGGCCAACAGGCGCGGCGATGTGCTGATCGAGGGCATTACCGGGGCGCAGAAGGAAGTCGTCCTGGCCTCCAAGCGCTCTGTGGTGACGGTCGAGGAAATCGTCGAGGACTTCTCAGATGTCCACAAGAATGCCTGCATCCTGCCCCATTGGACCGTTAGCGCCGTTGCCTTGGTACCGGGTGGCGCACATCCCTCCTATGCCCACGGCTACTACACGCGCGACAATGCGGCCTATCTCGAATGGGAGGAGATTTCGAGCAAGCGTGCGAGCTTCCGTGCATGGATGGAGAAGAACGTGTTGGAAGCGGGACCGGATGTTTTCGAGCGTCGGGTCGAAGACTTGCGGGATAGGCGCCGATGAGCGATTTCACACCCAACGAGATGATGACGGTTGCCGCAGCACGCGCACTCAAGGGCGACGACGTGGTCTTCGTCGGCATCGGCGCGCCTTCGGCGGCTTGCAACCTTGCACGGCTTACCCATGCGCCGGACATCACGCTGATCTACGAGTCCGGCACCATCGGCACCAAGCCGGACGTGCTCCCGCTCTCGATCGGAGACGGCGAGCTCTGCGACACCGCGGTCACCACCGTGTCGGTCGCCGAGATGTTTCGCTACTGGCTCCAGGGTGGGCGCATCACCGTAGGCTTCCTCGGCGCGGCGCAGCTCGACAGGTTTGGCAACATCAACACGACCGTCGTGGGCGACTACAGGAAACCCAAGGTGCGGCTGCCAGGCGGCGGGGGGGCCCCGGAAATCGCAGTTTCCTGCGGCGAGATTTTCATCACGATGGTGCAGTCCAAGCGCGGCTTCGTCGAGCAGATCGACTTCGTCACCTCGCTCGGCCACGGCAACGGGGGCGACGACCGTGCGAAGCAGGGGGCCAGGACCAAGGGCCCGACCCGGCTCATAACCGATCTCGCGCTCTGGGAACCGGACCCCGAGAGCAAAGAGTTCACAGTGGCCTCACTGCATTCCGGCGTCACTCGCGCCCAGATCGAGGAGACCGTAGGCTGGCCGGTCCGTTTTGCCGATTGGGTACCCGAAACGCCGCCGCCGACCCTGGAAGAGCTGCAGGTGCTGCGCGACCTGAAGGCGCGAACTGACGCGGCGCACCGGGGTCCGGCAGCCGCTACGAAACGGGGCGCCAAGGATGGCTGAGGCTTTCATCTGCGACTACCTGCGGACACCGATCGGCCGTTTCGGCGGGGCGCTCGCCGCCGTGCGCGCCGACGATCTCGGTGCGGTGCCGCTCGAGGCTATGATGGCACGCCACGCGAAGCTCGACTGGGCGGCGGTCGACGAAGTCATTCTCGGTTGCGCAAACCAAGCCGGCGAAGACAACCGAAACATCGCTCGCATGAGTCTGCTCCTGGCCGGGCTTCCGGAGAGCGTGCCCGGGAGCACGGTTAATCGCCTCTGCGGCTCGGGAATGGAGGCAGTGATTTCCGCCGCGCGCGCAATCAAGGCGGGGGAGGCGGAGTTGATCGTGGCCGGTGGCGTCGAATCCATGTCGCGTGCGCCCTTCGTTATGCCCAAAGCTGAGAGCGCATACTCGCGTCAAGCGGAGATCTATGACACCACCATCGGTTGGCGTTTCGTCAATCCGCTGATGAAGGCCCAGTACGGCGTCGATTCCATGCCGGAGACGGGGGAGAACGTGGCCGAAGGCTTCCAAATCTCGCGCGGTGACCAGGACGCCTTCGCGCTGCGCTCGCAGCAGCGCGCGGCACGGGCGATCGAGAACGGCCGCCTTGCCAGGGAAATCGTTCCGGTGACCGTTCCTCAGCGCAAGGGTGAACCGCTGATATTGTCGCGCGACGAGCATCCGAGAGCCACCTCGCTGGAGGCACTGGCCAGACTGCCGACGCCGTTCCGCAAGGGCGGCACGGTTACCGCCGGCAACGCCTCGGGGGTCAACGACGGCGCGGCGGCCCTGATCGTGGCTTCGGAGGCGGCCGCCAGGAAGCACGGCCTAGGGCCTATCGCGCGGATTCTCGGCGGGGCGAGTGCGGGCGTGGCGCCGCGCATCATGGGCTTCGGCCCTGCGCCGGCGACACGCAAGCTATGCGGGCGCCTCGGATTGAAGTCCGCCGACTTCGATGTGCTCGAGCTCAACGAGGCCTTTGCTAGCCAGGTGCTGGCTGTTTTGCGCGACCTCGGAATCGCCGACGACGCTGCAATCGTCAATCCGAACGGTGGCGCGATCGCGCTCGGCCATCCGCTCGGTATGTCGGGCGCACGCATCACGGGCACGGCGGCGCTGGAGCTGAAGTTGACTGGCGGCAAGCGGGCGCTCGCCACAATGTGCATCGGTGTCGGTCAGGGCATCGCGGTTGCTTTGGAGTCGGTTTAGGCGCGCGATGAGCATGACCGCTTTTGCACATCCTTTCCTTTCCGGCCTCTTTGGCGACAAAGAGGTGGCGGCGCTGTTGTCTGCCGAAGCCGAGATCCGTGCAATGCTGGAGTTCGAGGCCGCGCTGGCGGAGGCCGAAGGCAAGGTCGGTGTCATCCCCAAGTCGGCCGCCGCACGAATCGCCAAAACGGCGCGCTCACTCTCCGTCGATCCGAGGAGGCTTGCCTCAGGTGTGGCGCGCGACGGCGTAGTCGTGCCGACTTTCGTCGCACGGCTGCGCGAAGCGGTAGGCGGCGAAGCGGCGAGCTTCGTTCACTGGGGGGCCACCAGTCAGGACGTGATCGATACAGCGTTGGTCCTCAATCTAAGAAAGGCCCTCGATCTGCTTGACAAGCGGATCACCGACGTCGCCAAGCGACTCGCCATGCTCGCGGCACGACACCGCAAGACACCGATCGCCTCGCGTACACGCGGCCAGCAGGCGGCAATCACCTCCTTCGGCCTCAAGGCTGCCGGCTGGCTGTCGCCGCTGACTCGTCAGCGCCGACGTCTCGGGGAGTTGCGGCCGCGGGCGCTGGCGCTATCCTTCGGTGGAGCGAGCGGCAATCTGGCTGCGCTCGGTACAAAGGCTCTCAAGGTCGAAGCGGCACTCGCCAGGGGCCTGAGACTTCCGGTTCCACCTACGCCGTGGCACACGCAACGCGACGGCTTTGCCGAGGTAGCCGGCTGGCTCGTGACCCTCACCGACGGCCTCGGCAAGCTGGGCGGTGACTTGCTGCTGTTGTCTCAATCGGAGGTCGGCGAGGTGAGGCTTGCTTCCGGCGGCAGCTCCTCGACCCTGCCGAACAAGGCCAATCCGGTTGCCGCCGAAACCTTGGTCACACTCGCACGCTACAACGCTGCACAAGTAGCTGGAGTTCACCACGCAGCACTTCAGGAGCACGAACGTGGCGGCACCGGCTGGCAGCTCGAATGGCTGATTCTTCCGGCGATGGCTGTGGCGGCGGGTGCAGCGCTGCGCCATGCGGAGAAGGCGATTTCCGGCCTCGGTGTCGACAAGGCGCGAATGCGTGCCAACATTGAGGCATCCAACGGGCTGCTTCTGGCTGAAGCAGCTGGTTTCGCGCTTTCGGCCAAGATGCCGCGCGGAGAAGCTCAAGCTCTTGTAAAAGAGGCTTGCGCCGAGACGCTCGAAAGCGGGGAGCATCTCTGCGACGTCTTGGCGCGTAACAGCAGGGTCAGGGTCGACTGGGACGCGCTGCGCGATCCGGCGCGCCAGCTCGGTGCCGCCGATGCGTTCATTGATCGCGTGATCGCCGCAGCGAAGTGCTAGGCCGGACCGCGGTTCCAATCGACTGCGTGAATCCGCTCCAAACATAAAGATACGGAGGAGGTCTACCGGGACGGATAGAATCGCCCCTCGGCAGTTCCCTCCGTCTCGGATCTGTTCTGGCTCCAGCGAGCGGCGCCAAAGCGAGACAGCCGTCTCGCGGTCGGTTCCAGTCAGGGACGACCTGGGATCACTTCTTCTCGATCCTTCTGCCAGCTGTAGGACCAGTGACCTATAGCTCCGTTACCGCAATGGCCGCGGGGCTTCAGCTAGGCGGGTCAGTAGCTCGCAACGCCCGCTCCCGAGCGCGCATGTACCAATGGGGCACAGCTAGAGGAATGAAGTCCGAGGCCGACAAGTCCTATAAATTGGACGTCGGGCGCCGAAGGTGGAGCTGTGCCGAGGCGCAAGGGGTCCAGGG
>JBOHKJ010000073.1:0-3073 GCA_050728975.1 Kiloniellales bacterium
TGCGAGTGGCCGGTTTCGACCGGCCCGTTGGAGCGGCGCTCCGGACCGATGAAGCTAAGGTAGGTCCGGGGAATGCCGCTCTAAGCTTGTCCGCTCCAAGCGTGTCGGGGGCCGGGCCATCTGCCGATGCCGGGACGCAGCGCCGCGCTGCCGCCATCGCTTCGTTGTCCGTGGCAACGATAGGCGCGTTCCCGAGATGTGGCTCAGCCGCTACGGGCACCCCAAGGAATATCGTCGAATTCCTCTTCGGAATTGTCACCGAAAAAAAACATGGGTCAGGCCACAAGCGGTGTTTGTGGTTTTGTAAACGCCGCATTGGAAACCAGGGTTGAGCGGCAGCATGCCCCTCCTTGAAGGTTTGAGCGGCGTCATACCATCCTCGCTGAGGTGATCGCGATGACGAACGACCAACGCTCCACGCATGTTTCGCCCGTCCCGTCCGTGGGCTACCTAGCCGTGGCCTTTATCGCAGGCGTCCTCGCTGTCCTGGTCTTTCATCAGGGCATGTTGGGCTTCCTGCATGCCATCGAGGTCACGCCGGCCGTGCCGTACGAGACGCGCCCGACGGCGCCTTTGGGTGTTCCTCAGATCTGGTCGCTCGCTTTCTGGGGCGGGATCTGGGGCATCATCTTCGCGTACCTGGAGCCGCACCTTCGGCGTGGCTGGGCGTATTTTCTGGGGGCGCTGCTGTTCGGCGCCATTGCGCCCACCCTCGTGGCCTGGTTCGTGGTCTTGCCCCTGAAGGGGCTTCCGATCGCAGGCGGATGGCGCGCCTCGGGAATAGCAACCGGGCTGCTGGTCAACGGCGCGTGGGGGATCGGTACCGCGCTGTTTCTTTGGGGCGGCGCCGTGATCGCTGGCTTCCGGCGTCCGATCTAGAGCGCTATCCGTTCGGATCGAATCGGCGCTGCGCTCCTCATCCTTCGACAAGCTCAGGATTTCGACAGGCTCAGCATGAGGAGCGGAATCCAGCGTCTCGCGACCATCCAGGGCACCCGGATTCTCGAGAGATGTAAGCGCTTGATTACATCTAGCGATGTATGCTATCGCTTACATAGCGCTATGTAATCGATCGCTTGCAAATTGACGGGCCAGAGCAAATGCACTTACACACCCCGAGGGACATCGGCGCCGCGATCCGCGAGGGCCGCCGCAGGCTCGGGCTCGATCAGGGCGCTCTGGCCGAAAAAGTGGGCGTCAGCCGGCTGTGGATCAACCAAGTGGAGCGCGGCAAGCCGGGGGCGAGCCTCGGTCTCGTGCTCCGCGCGCTCGCCGCGGTGGGCGTGGAGCTGGTGGCGGATGCCGGCGAAGGCAGGCCCAAAGCCGCCGAAGCGGTCGTCACCCCGGACATCGACGCCATCGTGGAGTCCGCCCGCTCGGCGAAGAAGCGATGAGCCGTCTCGTCGCCCTGCTCGACGGCCGGGAAGCCGGCGTCGTCCGACAGGCCAAGGGGCGCCTCTCGTTTCGCTACGAAGACTCCTGGCGCGACGCCTCCGGCGCCTACCCGCTCTCGCTGTCGCTGCCGCTTGCCGCGCGCGAACACGGTCACGCAGCGATCGATGCCTATCTCTGGGGATTGCTCCCCGACAACGAGCTCATCCTGGGTCGCTGGGCCAAGCGCTTCCAGGTGTCGGCCCGCAATCCCTTCGCCCTCATCGGGAAGGTCGGCGAAGACTGCGCGGGAGCGGCGCAGTTCGCAACGCCGGATCGGCTCGACTCGCTGAAGGGACAAGGAGACGGCGACATCGCGTGGCTTTCGGAGGCCGAGATCGCCAAGCGACTGCGCGCGCTTCAAGCGGATGCCGCAGCCTGGCGGATGCCGCGCGATACCGGGCAATTCAGCCTCCCCGGCGCGCAGCCGAAGACCGCGCTCTATTTCGACGGGCAGCGCTGGGGCGTTCCCTCCGGCCGCGCGCCGACAACCCACATCCTCAAGCCGCCTACCGGCGATCTCGACGGCCACGTCGAGAACGAGCATCTCTGCCTCGCGCTGGCACGCGCGCTCGGCTTGCCGGCGGCAAGCTCCGAGCTGCGGAGCTTCGAGGACGTCACGGCAATCGTGGTGGAGCGTTACGATCGTGTCCGTGCGCCAGCGAACGCGAGCAGGCTCCATCGCGTCCACCAGGAGGACTTCTGCCAGGCCCTCGGCCGGCTCCCCGGCGCGAAGTATCAGAGCGACGGCGGCCCCGGCCCGCGCGAGATCGTCGAGCTGTTGCGCGCCGTCACATTTACCGGCGAGGCCAGGCGAAAGACGGGCGGGAGGCCGGCAGCCGACGAAGACGTGGCGACCTTCGTGGACGCCTTGATCTTCAACTGGCTGATCGGCGGAACCGACGCCCATGCCAAGAACTACGCGCTGCTCATCGGCGGCGGGGGGCTGGTGCGGCTCGCGCCGCTCTACGATGTTGCAAGCATCCTCGGCTATCCGGACATCGACACGCACAAGGCGAAGCTCGCGATGAAGATCGGCGGCCAATACCGGCTGCGCCGAATCGGCCTGCCGGAATGGCTAAAGCTGGCGCGCGAGCTACGCCTGGATGCCGAGGAAACGATCGAGCGGATACGCGAACTGGCCGAGGCGCTGCCCGACAAGCTTGCGACCGAGACCGCGAATGCCAAAGAGGCCGGGCCGAGCCATCCCCTGATACCGCGGCTCGCGGACGCCATGATCGAGCGGGCGAAGGACTGCTCGCGGCGGCTCTAACGCAGATCCGAAACGCAGATCCGATCTCGCGCGACGCCCCTGTCGCGAAAGCTTCATCAGTCCTTCATGGAAAAGGAACGCACGCCTGCCTATATAGCTGCGAGTGGCCGGTCTCGACCGGCCCGTTGGAGCGGCGCTCCGGACCGATGAAGCTAAGGTAGGTCCGGGGAATGCCGCTCTAAGCTTGTCGGGGCTCCGGAATCGCCCAGCTCGCCCCGAAACCGGCGGCACTGTGCGTTCATGTCGACTTTCCTCTCCGCCCATTGGGGGGAGAGGGTGGCGCGCGTCTTTCGCGCGCCGGGTGAGGTGGGCACGCGCGAAAAATCCCCCGCCTCACCCCGACCCTCTCCACCCCCGGGGGTGGAGAGG
>JBOHKJ010000074.1:0-3414 GCA_050728975.1 Kiloniellales bacterium
GGATAGGCCTCGCGGCCCGGCGGGCGGCGCAGCAGTAGCGACATCTGGCGGTAGGCGACCGCCTGCTTCGACAAGTCGTCGTAGAAGATGACCGCGTGCATGCCGTTGTCGCGGAAGAACTCGCCCATGGTGCAGCCGGTATAGGGCGCCAGGAACTGCAGCGGTGCCGGCTCCGAGGCGGTGGCCGCGACCACGATCGAGTATTGCATCGCGCCGGCGTCTTCCAGGGTCTTCACCAGGCTGGCGACGCTAGAGCGCTTCTGGCCAATGGCTACATAGATGCAATAGAGCTTCTTCGATTCCTCGCCGCTCGTATTGATCGCCTTCTGATTGATGATGGTGTCGACCGCGATCGCAGTCTTGCCGGTCTGGCGGTCGCCGATGATCAGCTCGCGCTGGCCACGGCCGACCGGGATCAGCGAATCGATGGCCTTAAGGCCGGTCTGCATCGGCTCGTGCACGGAGCGCCGCGGGATGATGCCGGGCGCCTTGACCTCGACGCGCTTGCGCTCGACATCCTTAAGCGGACCCTTGCCGTCGATCGGATTGCCGAGGCCGTCGACCACGCGGCCGAGCAGGCCCTTGCCGACTGGCACGTCGACGATTGTACCGGTGCGCTTGACGGTGTCGCCCTCCTTGATGCCGCGATCTTCGCCGAAGATCACCACGCCGACGTTGTCGGCCTCGAGGTTGAGGGCCATGCCCTTGACGCCGCCGGGAAATTCCACCAGCTCGCCGGCCTGGACGTTGTCGAGCCCGTAAATGCGGGCGACGCCGTCGCCGACCGAGAGGACCTGGCCGACCTCGGCGACGTCGGCCTCGGTGCCGAATTTCTCGATCTGCTGCTTGAGGATTGCGGAAATTTCCGCTGCGCGGATTTCCATCAGCCAACCCCTTTCATGGCGAGTTGCAGTCTTTGCAGTTTGCTGCGGAGCGAAGAATCGAACATGCGACTGCCGACCCTGACGATGAGGCCACCCAAGAGACTCTTGTCGACCTTGAGGTCGACCCGGACCTTGGCTCCCAACTCGGTCTTGAGAGCATCGGTGAGTGCGCGACGCTGTTCCGCGTCAAGCGCCAGCGCGCTGGTGACCTCGGCAGTCACCTCGCCGCGACGGCGGGCCAGCTCGTCCAGGTAAGCGCGGATCATTCGCGGTAGCGTGAAGAGGCGGCGATTGTGGGCCACCAGCAGAACGAAGCGGCGGGTCAGATCCTGGACCCCAAGCTTCTCAGCCACGGCCACAAGCACGGCCCCCTGTTGCTCACGACTATAGAGCGGCGAGGCGATCAGGCGGCGCAGATCGTCGCTTTCCGCGATCGCCGCGTCGAGCCGGCTGAGGTCGTCGGCTACCTGGTCGAGCGTCGAGGCCTCCTCCGCCAGCTCCAGCAGCGCCCGCGCATAGCGGCCGGCAAGGCCGCTCAAGCTCGTGTCTTCGGCTGCCACCCTTGGTGCCCCCGGGGATGATGGGATGATCGGTTCCGGTCCCGAAGATGCCTGGGACCGCACCCACGAGGACTGGAAGTCCCCGCTTCGGCGAGCCTCTACCCCGCCGTAGGCGGGCGTTTGGTATCATAGACGCCCACCCAAGACAAGCCGGCCGAAAGGGCTAAAACCCGCGGGTTTCGGGGGGTTTCGGCCCACCCTCGGCGGACGCTCGCCGCAGCCGTTCAGAGGAAGCTGTAGGGATCGACGTCGACCTGCAGACGCAGCGCGTTGGGCAGTTCCACCTTCGCCAGCCAGGGCCGCAAGATCTCCTGCGGCAGGATATCGCGCCGGGTTTTGACCAAGAAGCGCCGCCGATGGCGACCGCGCAGCAGGGCAAGCGGGGCCGGCGCCGGGCCCAGGATCGTCACCCCCTGGCGGCGCGGCGCGGCGCGCGCGAGACGACGCGCGAAACGGTCTAGCAACTCCGGATCACTGCCGGAGAGGATGAGGGCGGCCAAGCGTCCGAAGGGCGGCAGCCCGTTGCGTTGTCGCATCTCGCTCTCCAGCGCCATCAATCCATCGCGGTCATGACGGGCGAGCGCCTGCATCACCGGATGCTCCGGCTCGTGGGTCTGGATCAGCACCCGCCCCGGCCGCTCGGCGCGCCCGGCCCGCCCGGCCACCTGATGCAAAAGCTGGAAAGTTCGCTCGACCGCCCGCAGGTCGCCGCCGAATAGGCCAAGGTCAGCATCCACGGCGCCAACCAGAGTGAGGAAGGGAAAGTTGTGGCCCTTGGCCACCACCTGGGTTCCAATCACGATATCGACCTCGCGGTATGTAACCGCCCGCAGCAATTCGCTGGCAGCCCGAGGACCCGCGAGCGTATCGCTCGATAGCAGGCTGGTACGCGCTTCCGGATAGAGGTGGCGCACCTCTTCGGCCAAACGCTCCACACCGGGACCGCAAGCGGCAAAGCTGTTCTCGGCCTGACAGACAGGGCAGTTCTGCGGCGGCGCCGAGGTATGGCCGCAATGGTGGCAGATCAGGCGGCCGGTCAGGCGATGATCGACCAGCCAAGCGGTGCAGTTAGGGCATTGCAGGCGATGGCCGCAGGTCCGGCAGAGGGTCAGCGGGGCATAGCCGCGCCGATTGAGGAACAAAAGGACCTGCTCGCCCTCGGCCAGGGTTTCGGCTATGGCCACGCGCAGAGCCGGCGAAAGCCAGCCCTGGCCCAGGCTCGGAACAGCGGGCGGCGGCTTGCGCCGCAGATCGATTAGGGTCACCGGCGGTAATGTCGCGCTGCCGTGCCTCTCGGGCAAATGCAAATGCCGGTAGCGGCCCTGCTCGACATTGACGACCGTTTCGAGCGAGGGCGTGGCCGAGACCAGGATCGCTGGAAAGGCACCAAGGCGCGCACGCACGATCGCCATATCGCGGGCATGGTAGACGACGCCGTCGTCCTGCTTGAAGGAGTTGTCCTGCTCCTCATCGACTACGATCAGGCCGAGATCAGGAAACGGCAGGAACAGCGCCGAGCGCGCCCCGACTACGATTCGCGCTCGGCCTTCGGCGATCGCGCGCCAAGTAATGCGGCGCTCGCGCTGGCTGAGCTCGGAATGCCAGAGCGCCGGCCTGACGCCGAAGCGCTCCTCGAAGCGCTCCAACCAGGCCGCCGAGAGCGCTATCTCCGGCAGCAAGACCAAGCCCTGACGCATGCCGCGCAGCAACGCCGCCAGCGCTTCGAAATAGACCTCGGTCTTTCCAGATCCGGTGACGCCGTCGAGCAGCGTGACAGAGAAGTCCCGCGATTCGACGCGATCGCGCAAAGCGATCGCCGCCGACTCCTGCGCCCCAGAAAGATTGGCGCCGGAACGCCGCCAGTCAGGCTCCTCGAAGCCGGACGGCGGCAGGGCCACTTCTTCCAGCGCGCCGGCTTCGAGGAGACCTTTGATAACGCCGCTGCTGACGTCGGCGGCGCGCGCCAGCTC
>JBOHKJ010000075.1:0-3912 GCA_050728975.1 Kiloniellales bacterium
CACAGCGTCGCGCCGAGATCCATCATCGCCTGGGCGAAGTCGCCGGGCCGGCGGTCGGGCGTCACGCGCTCGGCTAGCGCGCGCAATTCCTTCTTGGCTGCCGGCAGCGCCGTCTCGACCCGGTAGAGCCGCGCCAGCACCCGCTCGACGTTGCCGTCCAGCACGACCGCCCACCGGTCGAAGGCGATGGCGGTGATCGCCGCGGCGGTGTAGTCGCCGATGCCGGGCAGCGTCCGCAGCGCCTCCTCCTGCTGCGGAAAGGTGCCGGCATGTTCCTCGGTCAGCGTTTTTGCGCAGCGATGAAGATTGCGCGCCCGGGCGTAGTAGCCGAGCCCGGCCCAGGCGCTCAGCACCTCTTCCAGCGGCGCGGCGGCCAGCGCCTCGACGCTCGGCCAGCGCTCCAGGAAGCGCAGGAAATAGGGAGCGACTGCGGCGACCGTGGTCTGCTGCAGCATGATCTCGCTCAGCCAGACCCGATAGGGATCGGCCCGCTCGCCGGGGAGCGCGCGCCACGGCAGTCGGCGGCGATGGTGGTCGTACCAGGCGAGCACGGCCGGGGCGAAGGTGGCATTGGAGGCCTTCGCCCGCTGCCCGCGCTTTGCCGTGCCTGCTGCCATGGCCTCCTCTATAGTCCAGGGACCGCAGCCGCTCCAGCCGGCAGCCTATACAAGGTCGCGGGAGCGATGACCGAGCGAGACAAGCAGCGCCGAGGGGTAGAGCGCCGCGGCCGCCAAGGACTGCGGGCGGTCGCCGCCAGTCTGCCGGCGATCCTGAAGCCGTTGGCCGCCGAGCGCGGCGCCTCGCTGGTGGCCCTCCAACTCGACTGGCCGGAAATCGTCGGCGCCGAAATCGCCGGGCGCTGTCGTCCGCTCGAACTGAGGCTCGGCACCGGTCGGGCCGAGGGCACGCTGACGGTCAAGGCGGAGTCCGGCTTCGCCCTGGAGCTTCAGCACCTGGCCCCTCAGATCCTCGAGCGGATCAATGGCCATTTCGGCTATCGGGCTGTGGCGCGCCTGCGGGTTCGCCAGGGTCCGCTCGGCGGGCAGGAGACCTCCGCGCGGCGGCCAGCGTAACACTGCCCGAAAGACCGGCAAAGGGACGGCCGGCCGCTTCGCCCAACTGCTGCCATAGTGGCGGTGTTTCTAGGCTTTGGCAGCTCCCCGGGGGCCCGATAAGGACACTTGCTGCCTGGCCCCCCTCCTACTAGCATGCACAAGATATGGTAGGTACGTGATGAATAGACGTCAGTTCGTGGTGGGCGCGGCGATCTTGACCCTGCTGGGGCCGGCGCTAGTCCTGGCCGGCCGTCAAGCCGTCGGCGAGTCGATCCAGCTTTACGAGGACGACCGCATCCTGGGCGATGCCGAAGCCAAGGTCACGATCATCGAATACGCCTCGCTGACCTGCCCCCACTGCGCCACCCTCCACACGGACATCATGCCACGCATCAAGAGCGAGTGGATCGATACCGGCAAGGCGCGGCTGGTTTATCGGCACTTTCCGCTCGACGGCGTGGCGCTGCGCGCCGCCGCGCTTACCGACTGCCTGCCGGCCGAGCGCCACTATGCCTTCCTGGACATGCTGTTCGAGGGGCAGCAGCAATGGGCTCGGGCCGACGATCCGGTCGCCGCGCTCGGCCAGCGCGCCAAGCTCGCCGGATTGAGTCAGAGCGAGATCGACAGCTGCCTCGCCGACGAGGCGGCGATGGCCAAGATCATGGAGCGGCGCAAAGAGGGCAGCGAGCTCTACGATGTGGACTCGACGCCGACACTCATCATCGACGGTCATAAGCTGTCGGGCACGAGAAGCTACGAGGAGATCGAAAAGGTCTTGCAGGAAGCGGCGCAGGGCAGCTAACGCTGCGGCCTGAAGAGCGCACTCGGAGGATCGGGTACTTTTGGTTCAGTTCACCAAGCTTCGGCTGAGCGGATTCAAGTCTTTCATCGAGGCGACCGAGGTGCCGATCGAACCCGGCATCACCGGCATCGTCGGCCCCAACGGCTGCGGCAAATCGAACCTGGTCGAAGCCTTGCGCTGGGTGATGGGCGAAACTTCCGCCAAGCGCATGCGCGGCGGCGAGATGGACGATGTCATCTTCTCGGGCAGCGTCAGCCGCCCGTCGCGCAACTTCGCCGACGTGATGCTGGCGCTCGACAACAGCGAGCGCAAGGCGCCTGCGATGTTCAACGACTTCGACGACATCGAGGTCGAGCGCAAGATCGAGCGGGGCTCCGGCTCCACCTACCGGGTCAATGGCCGCGAGGTGCGGGCGCGCGACGTGCAGCTGCTGTTCGCCGACGCCGCGACCGGCGCGCACTCGACCGCGCTGGTCAGCCAGGGCCGGGTCGGCGCGCTGATCAACGCCAAGCCGACGCAGCGTCGCGCGCTGCTGGAAGAGGCGGCCGGGATTACCGGGCTCCATTCGCGGCGCCACGAGGCCGAGCTGCGGCTCAAGGCCGCCGAGACCAATCTGGAGCGCCTCGACGATGTCATTGCGACGCTGGATGCCCAGCTCCAGAGCTTGAAGAAACAGGCTCGCCAGGCCGCGCGCTATCGCAATCTGGCCGGCCACATCCGGCGCCAGGAAGCGATCCTGCTGCATCTGGAGATCGGCGCCGCCGAGAGCGAGCTGAGCCAGGCCCGCAGCGCGCTGAAGGAGGCCGAGACCGCGGTGGTCGAAGCCACCCGCAAGACCGCCGAGGCGTCGACAGAACAGAGCGAGGCCGCGGCGGCATTGCCGCCGCTGCGCCAGGACGAAGCCGCCGCCGCCGCCGCGCGCCAGCGTCTGGAGGTCGAGCGCGAGAACCTGGAGCGCGAAGAGGCCCAGGTCGCAGCGGCGCGCATCCAGGCCGGCCAGCGCCTCAATCAGATCGACGGCGACCGGGCGCGCGAGGAAGCGCTGGCCGAGGACGCGACTGCCGCCCAGACCCGCCTGGAGGAGGAACGCGGTCGTCTCGAAATCGCCGCAGAGACCGAAGCCGAGGCGCATAAGGTGGCCGAGCAGCGGCGCGACCGCGCGAGCGCCAGCGTCGCCGAAGCCGAGCGGCGCCTGGAAGAGCTGGCCGAAAAAGTCGCCGCCGACGACGCCCGCGCCGCCTCGCTGGCGCGCCGCATCGACGAGCTGGGCGAGCGGGTCAAGCGATTGGCGAGCCGCAGCGAGGAGCTCGAGGGCCAGCGCAGGACGCTGGCGGTCGAGCAGGTTTCCGAGAGCGCCTTGGCAGAGGCGGTCGGGAGACTGGCGAGCGAAGAGCGCGCCTTCGGCGAGCTGCGCGGCAGCGCCGAGGCCGGCGACCGGAGCCTGACCCAGGCCCGCGCCCAGGAAGGCGAAGCGCGCGAGCGCCTGCGCGGCGGCGAAGCGACGGCCAGCGAGCAACGCGCCGAGCGCAGCGCCATCCTCAATCTGCTGGAAGCCGCCGAGAGCGATCGCTTCCCGCCGCTGATCGACGCGCTCGCAGTCGATCCTGGCTACGAGACGGCGCTGGGCGCCGCACTGGGCGACGACATCATCGCGCCGGCCGACGAAGCAGCGCCGCTCCACTGGCGCAGCCTGCCGCCGCTTGAGACGCCGCCGCCGCTTCCCGAGGGGTGCGAGCCGCTCAGCGCCTTCGTCAACGCGCCGCCGGTGCTGGCCCGTCGCCTGTCGCAGATCGGCGTGGTCACCGACGAGGCGAGCGGCGAGCGCTTGCGCGCCGGTCTTGGCGTCGGCCAGCGCCTGGTCTCGCGCCAGGGCGGCCTGTGGCGCTGGGACGGCCTCACCGCCAAGGCCGAGGCGCCGACCGCCGCCGCCCAGCGGCTGCGTCAGCGCAACCGGCTGGACGAGTTGAAGGCAGCGCTGGAGCTGAGCGACCGCGCGGTCGCCGAAGCCGCCCGGGTGCACCAGGAAGCGCAGGCCGCCGCCGAGCAGGCTGCGGC
>JBOHKJ010000076.1:0-4487 GCA_050728975.1 Kiloniellales bacterium
GCGCAGGCGCAATCAGCGCCTCGACCTGGGCAGCCTTGCCTTCGCTGGTCTTGGCACGCATCGCGGTGGCCTCGGAAACGGCGGTCGTCACCGGCAGCTTGCCTCTTCGATCGTTTGCGACGGGGAAACCGGCCAACAAAAAAGTGGGCCAGTGGCCCACCCCTTCGGCGACCCGACAGGGGCCCCCGCGGGGCAGCCCCGTCTTCTTGTTGATGCCCGCAAGATAGGGACTTGGGCCTCTCATCGCAAGGACAAAGCGGCCTTTTCGACCCTTCGGAAGAGCCGCTCAAGCCGCGCGCGGGCACCGGAGGAAGCGCAGATAAGCCGGGCGCAAGCCCCTCGCGAGCGCCTTTTCCTCATAGCGGGTGGCCGGCCAGTCGGCCGGTCGAGTGCGCCAGTCAGCGGGTCCCGAAGCACGCCAGCGGAAGGCGGGGTGGCGCGCCAAATGCTCCAGCATCCAGGTCAGATAGCCGGAATCGTCGGTGGCGAGGCGCAGTTCCGCACCGTCCTCCAGGACGCGCGCCGCCTGGTCGAGGCTCGGCTCCTGGACGAACCGCCGCTTATGGTGCCGGGCCTTGGGCCAGGGGTCAGGAAACAGCAGGAACAGGCGCGCGACGGACGCCTCGGGCAAGGCTGCCAGCAGATCCTCGCCGTGACCGTGGTGGATGCGGACATTGCTCAGTTGCTCGGCGTCGAGTTGGCGCAGCAGGCCGGCGATCCCGTTGATGAAATACTCCGCGCCGAGCAGGTCGACCGCGGGATTGTGGCGCGCCTGCCAAGCCAGGTGCTCGCCACCGCCGAAGCCGATCTCGAGCCACAGCGGTGCCCACCGCCCGAACAGGCGCGCTGGCTCGAGGCGCCCGCCGGGCGGCGGAAGCGTCACCGCGAGGCGCGGCAGAAGGCTGGTCAGCAGCGCTTTGCGCTGCGGCCTCAACGGCCGGCCCTGCTGGCGTCCGTAGAGCCGCCGGCGCGCCGTCATGATATCAAGGCTCCCGGGCGTCAGACCGGGAAGGCGGCGCGCAGCGTCTCGGCCTGGTCGGTCCGCTCCCAGGAGAAGCCGCCGTCGGGCTCGGGCGGGCGACCAAAGTGGCCGTAGGCGGTGGTGCGCGCGTAGATCGGCCGATTGAGATTCAAATGCTCGCGAATGCCGCGCGGCGAAAGGTTCATTACGTCGCGCAGCTTGGCGGCGAGCCGCTCCTCATCTATCCGACCGGTCCGGTGAGTGTCGACATAGACCGCGAGTGGCTTGGAAACACCGATCGCGTAGGCCAGCTGGATGGTACAGCGTTTCGCCAGCCCCGCCGCAACAACATTCTTGGCGAGATAGCGCGCGCCATAGGCAGCCGAGCGATCGACCTTGCTGGGGTCCTTGCCGGAGAAGGCGCCGCCACCGTGAAGCGCGGCGCCTCCATAAGTATCGACGATGATCTTGCGGCCGGTGAGCCCGCAGTCGCCGTCCGGCCCGCCGATCACGAAACGCCCGGTCGGATTCACGTAGAACTCCTCTTCCGGGCACATCCAGCCGTCAGGCAACACGTTCACCACATGGGGACGAACGATCTCGCGCACCTCGTCCTGATCTAGGTTCTCATCGTGCTGGGTCGAAACCACGATCGAGGCGGCGCGCAACGGCCGGCCGTCGCAATATTCCAGCGTTACCTGGCTCTTGGCGTCGGGACGCAGACCGGGGGCAGCGCCGGAATGGCGTGCCTCGGCCAGCGAGCGGAGAACCGCATGGGCGTAGAAGATCGGCGCCGGCATCAGCTCGTCGGTCTCGTCGCAGGCGAAGCCGAACATGATGCCCTGGTCGCCTGCGCCCTCGTCTTTGTTGCCGGCGGCATCGACGCCGCGGGCGATGTCTTGCGACTGCCCGTGGATGAAATTGGCGATCTCCACAGTGTTCCAGTGGAAGCCATCCTGCTCGTAGCCGATCTCCTTGATCGCCTGACGGACGACCTGCTCCAGGACCTCATGGGTCACCGCGGCGGGTCCGCGGACTTCGCCGGCCAGTACCACGCGGTTGGTGGTGGCGAGCGTCTCCACCGCGACCCGCGACTGCGGATCGTGGCTTAGAAAAGTATCGAGAATGGTATCCGATATACGGTCGCAGACCTTGTCGGGATGGCCTTCCGAAACCGATTCGCTGGTGAAGAGATAACGACCCTGCGGCAAGCGAGTCTCCTCTGTCGTAGTGTGCAGCGACCGCAGTGGCCGGGCGCTCTCGGCCTGCGATCCGATCTCCTATAGCGGATTAGGGCACCCGCACGTCCAAGCGGTCGAAAGGCAGGCAAGCGCGGGCAGAAATCGACTGCCCCCGTCGAGGGTGGCAATTTGCGAGCGAGCGCGCGGAGCGTCAAGCCAAGAACGCCTGTTTGCGGGCCCCGACCGAACGTCCCGGCCGGTCAGTCGTCGCTGTCCGCGGCGAGCGCTTTGGTCAATTCGAACAGCCGCTTGCGCACTTTGGGTTGGGTGATGCGATTGAAGGCTCGCATCAGCTCCATGGCTTGGCGGCCATCGAACTCCTCGCGCTGGAAGACGACCGGATCTTCGTTCAGACCGTGCGCCAGCGCAGGCGATGCCTTAGCGACCCGCCCCGGCATACCCTCAAAAAAATGGCTGACGGGCACCTGCAGAACGCGCGCCAGGTCGTAAAGGCGACTGGCGCTGACCCGATTGGTGCCACGCTCGTACTTTTGCACTTGCTGGAAGGTCAGGCCGAGCAGCTCACCGAGCCTTTCCTGACTCATTCCCAGCATCGTGCGGCGCAGTCTCACCCGGCTCCCGACATAGACATCGACCGGATTGGGGCCCTCGCCGCGACCGGCGGCCCGTCGCATCCCACCACTCATCGATCCCATCCCCCAGGGTCCCAAAGGGTAACCCTTCAGGACCAAAGTAATTAGTGCATGCAGTAGTATGCAGTCAACTGCCGGCTAGGCTTCTCGGGTCGAGCCGAGCGAGGGCCAGCGCCAGCACCGCCGCGAGCGCAATCAAAAGAGGCGGCCATATCCCGGGACCGAGCAGAGCGAAGAAGCTGGGCGCCAGCGGCTGCGGCAGCGGCGCATCCAGCACCCCCCTTTGACCCAGCCCGAGCCGCGCCACAATCCGGCCGTGCCCGTCGATCACTGCAGAAATACCGCCGCCAGCCGCGCGCACCAGGGGAAGGCCCTGCTCGACCGCGCGTAGGCGGGCGCTGGCGAAATGTTGATAGGGACCGCTCGAACGTCCGAACCAGGCATCGTTAGTGAGGTTGAGAAGCCAGCCCGGCCGGGCACCCGGCGGCACCACTTCGGCAGGAAAGATCACCTCGTAGCAGATCAACGGGCTCACCGCCGGGAGCCCCGGCAGCGTGAGGATCGCCGGGCCGGGGCCGGCACTGAAATCGCTGTCGCCGGGAGTGAGCTTGGCGAGCGCGAAGAACGTGCGCAGTGGCATGTACTCGCCGAACGGCACCAGATGATGTTTGTCGTAGCTGGCGACGATTGTCCCCTCGTCGTCGATCACATGGAGGGAGTTGTAAAGCCGGGCGCCCGCGCTCGTCTCGCGAAGGCGCGGCGCCCCGGTGATCAGGAGCCCGCCCGGCGGCACCGCGCGCCCGAGGACTTTCTGTAGCGCGGCCTCGCGTTCCAGGAGAAACGGCACCGCGGTCTCCGACCAGATGACGTGGGTGACGGGCTCGCTCGCTGGAACGGCGGTGAGCGCCAGCTGGCGGTCGAGATGCTGCAGGCGCAGCTCATCGCGCCACTTCAGGGTCTGGGGAATGTTCGGCTGGACAATCCTGAGCCACACGCCCGGCTCGAAGGCGGTCTCCCCGGCCACCGCCAGCCGCAGGGCGCCGCCGCCCCACGCCAGTGCCGGTAGCAACAGGAACAGCAGAGCGGCGGCGCTCGCACGACGGCTGCCCTCGGCGAGCAACGCCGGGGCGCCGGCGGCGAGCAGGGTCATCAGCGACAGGCCCCAGACACCGCCCAGCGCCGCAAGCTGGAGTGGCGCTGCTGCGAAGGCCCAGACGCTGCCGAGCAGGTTCCAGGGAAACCCAGTGAAAAGTAAAGCGCGCAGCCATTCGCTCGCCAGCCACAGCGCGGCAAAAGCAAGCAGCCGCGCCCCGCCGCGCCACGGCAGCAGCGCCAGCACCGAAAGGGCGGCGGCGGGAAAAAGCCCCAGCCCGGCGGTAAGCGCAGCCACCGCGAAGGGCATCACGAGCCCGAAGCGCTCGGCCTCCACCAGGAAGGCGATCCCGACCCAATAGAGGCCGGCGAGAAAATAGCCAAAACCGAAGGCCCAACCGATCAGGAAGGCAGCGCGCCATCCACGCGCGCCCTCGGCCAGCCACAACAAGCCGACGAAGGCTGGCCAAAGCAAAGGCAGTAGATAGACCGGCGGCAAGGCCGCCGCGGCAAGCGCGCCAAATATTGCAGCCGTGAGGGCGCGCCGCCAGCCGCCGAGCGCCGCCAGCCGCTGCGCGAGACGCTCGGTTGCCCCGGCAA
>JBOHKJ010000077.1:0-5944 GCA_050728975.1 Kiloniellales bacterium
GCGTCAAGGCCGACGAGCTTCAGCTTCTCCAGCGCCATCTCCCGCGCGCGCGCGGCGGTCTCGCCGCTCACCGTCGGGCCGTAGGCGGCGTTCTCCAGCACCGTCATGTGGGGAAACAGCGCATAGGACTGGAACAACATCGAGACGTCGCGATCGGAGGCCGGCAGGGCGGTCACGTCCTCATCGCCGATCAGGACCCGGCCGGCGGTCGCCATCTCCAGCCCGGCGATCATGCGCAGCGTGGTGGTCTTGCCGCAGCCCGAAGGGCCGAGCAGCGTCACCAGCGTGCCGGGCTCGATCGTAAAGGAGATGTCGTTGACCGCGACGACCTCGCCGTAGTTCTTGGTGACGCCCTCGAAGACCACGCGGGCGGCCTTGCTTCCCAGCGTCATGCCGCCGCTCCGCTCGTCAGGGCGCCGCCCGGTGCCACGCCGCTGCGCCGCCGCAGCTGTCGCTCGCCGACCGCAAGCTGCACCAGGGTGATGGCAACCAGCATCACCAGGATCAGCACCGAGGAATAGGCGATGGCGAGGCCGTAGTCGCCGTTCTCGACCCGCCCGATGATGTAGGAGGTCGCCATGTCGTAGTGGGCGCTGACCAGGAAGACGACGGCGCTGATCGCGGTCATGGCGCGCACGAAGGAGAACACCAGCGCGGCGACGATCGCCGGCCGCAGCAGCGGCAGGATGACGCGCCGCACGGTGGCGAAGGTGTTGGCCCCCAGCGTCAGCGAGGCCTCGTCGAGGCTCTGGTCGAGCTGGCTCATGGAGGCGACGCCGGCGCGCACGCCGACCGGCATGTTTCGGAACACGAAGCAGATCACCAGGATGATTCCCGTGCTGGTGAGCTCGAACGGCGGCACGTTGAACGCCAGAATGTAGCTGATCCCGATCACCGTACCGGGAATCGCGAAGCTTAGCATGGTGCCGAACTCGAAGGCCTCGCGCCCGGCGAAACGCTGGCGCACCAGGAGGTAGGCGGTCAAGAGCCCGAGCGCGGCAGTCAAGGGCGCGGCCACGGTCGAGACGCCGAGCGTGGTCCAGAAGGAGTTCCAGGCCGCACCCGCCCACACCAGGCCGTGCTCGCTGCGGGTGATCTCGAAGGCTTCGACGTAGTGCCTGAGGGTGAAGCTGTGATCGTAGCCCCAGGTCTGGACGAAGCCGCCGAACATGATCATGCAATAGATGACGACCGTCAGGCCGGCCCACGGCAAGGCGACCGCAAAGCAGGTCCCCGAGACCGCCTTGGGCAGGACGCCGAACAGGCCGGAATCGCCCTTGCCGGTCACGGTCGTGTAGGACTTGCGCCCGACCCAGCGCCGCTGGGCATAGAAGGCGCCGAGCGTGAAGGCGAGCAGCACCAGCGACAACACCGCGGCGCGGCTCTGGTCGTACTGCGAGCCGACGATGGCGAAGAAGATCTCGGTCGAGAGCACGCCGTAGCGCCCGCCCAGCACCAGGGGATTGCCGAAGTCGGCGAGGCTCTCGATGAAGCCGAGCAGGAAGGCGTTGGCGAGGCCTGGGCGCATCAGCGGCAGCGAGACGGTCGTGAAGACCTGCCAGGTATTGGCGCGCAGCGTCAGCGCCGCCTCCTCCATCGAGGGGCTGACACCCTCCACCACGCCAATCATCACCAGGAAGGCGATCGGCGCGAAGGCCAGCGTCTGGGCGAACCAGATGCCCGGCAGGCCGTAGATCCAGCGCGAGGCCGGAATACCGAAGGCGAATTCCAGGAACTCGGTCACCGCGCCCGAGCGGCCGAACAGCAGGATCACCGCAAGGCCGATGACGAAGGGCGGGGTGATGATCGGCAGCACTGTGAGGACCCGCAGCGCCTTCTTGGCGCGGAAGCTGGTGCGCGTGACGATTAGCGCGAAGGCGAGCCCCAGGAGAGTCGTCGAGACGCCGGTCAGAATCGCCATCACCAGCGAGTTCCAGGCCACGCCGCAGCTGTACGGCCCGGTAACGCAGGCCAGCCCCCAGATGCGATCGTCGACGAAACGCTCGACGAAGGCGCTCAAGTCCGGCCCGCCCTCGGAGCCCTGCAGCGCCGAGGGCAGGATCGTGAGCACCGGATAGAACACGAAGGCGGAGACCAGCGCGATGATGAGGCCGATCGAGCTGACGATGAAGACGTCGCCCTTGACCAGCCCGCGCGCCGCCAGGCCCTGGGTCAAGAGAAACAGCAGCGCGCCGGACACCAGCAGCGCGCCGTAGCCGAGGCCGAACTGGCGCGTATCGAGCGGGCCGAACAGCGCCTCGAGGAATCCGTAGTTCCAGCCTCGAAGACCGATCGCGAACGCTTGAATCAGAAGATAGGCAAACCCGCCGCCGCCGGCCGCCAGCAGCACCTTGCGAAACAGCGGATCGCTCTTCGGCCGGCGGATGACCGCCAGCGGCGCCAGCAGCGCCAGCGCCAGGGGGGCAAGCCAAGGCTTGCCCCCCGTGACGATCTGCAGGATGCCGGGCGCGTAGTCCGGATCGAGCGGGTAGCCCTCGAACGGCCAGTCGAAGGCCCAGAAGCCGTACTCGATGCCGTACCAGGGCAGCACGGTGAAGCCGAACCAGCCCACGGCCAGCCACAGGGCGACGGTCCGGTTCGCCATCGCTCCGCCCTAACCCCGGCGGAAAAGGTCGTCCAGGCCCGCCGTTATTGCGGCAGCGACCCGACTTCCTCGTCCCACTTCTTCAAGAGGCGCGAACGCTCGGCGGACGAGCCGTACTTCTTGAAGTCGTAGTCGATCAGCTTCAGCTCCTTCAGGTTCGGTGCGCCCGGCGGCGGCGAGGCATTGGCGTTCGACGGCACCTGATAGGCCTCGGCCTTTGCCGCCAGCTCCTGCACCTCCGGACGGAGCGCGAAGTCGTACCACTTCTTTGCGCTCTCGAGGTTCCGCGCGCCCTTGATGATCGACATCGAGCCGATCTCGTAGCCCGTGCCCTCGCAGGGCGCCACGATCTTGATCGGAAAGCCGGCGACGATCTGTGTCGTCATGTCGTGCATGAAGGTGATGCCGATCGCCGTCTCGCCCTGGGCCGCGGCCTTGATCGGCGCCGAGCCGGACTTGGTGTACTGGTTGACGTTCTTGTGCATCGCCTTCAGCAGCTCGAAGCCGTCGTCCTCGCCGAACACCTGAATGATGGTCGCGAGCATGGTGTAGGAGGTGCCCGAGGAATTCGGATTGGCGATCTGGATCTCGCCGTCGTAGACCGGGTCGGTGAGATCGGCCCAGCACTTCGGGATCGGCAGGTTCTTCTCCTTCATCAGCTCTTCGGTGTAGCCGATGCCGAGCGCGCCGGCGTAGATGCCAACCGTCTTGTAGCCCGCCGCCTTGGCCTGGCTCTGCGCCCAGGGATGCAGCTCGCCGAGCAGCGGCGACTTGTACTCCTCGGTCAGGCCCTCCTCGGCGGCCTGCAGATGCGGATCGCCGGTGCCGCCCCACCAGATGTCGCCCTTGGGGTTGCTGGCCTCGGCCTTGATTTGGGCGAAGGTCTCGCCCGACGACTTGCGGGTCATCGCGACCTCGATCCCGGTCTCCTTGGTGAAGGCCTCGACCATGACCTGGCACCACTCGATCTGCGGGCTGCAGTAGAGCGTCAGCCGCTCGGCGGCGCTCGCCATGCCCGTCGAAATCAGGAGTGCGGCAGCGGCGGCTGCCGTTCTTGCCAGTACTGCTTTCATCGTGTCCTCCCTGCTCAATGACGTTGCGGTTTCTTTTTCATGACACGCCAGGGGCCGATACATTGCAAGGAGCCGCCCGGGCGGCCCTCTCCCGCGAAGTCAGCCCCTTCCGGGCGCGCTTGAATGAATTTATCATGGGCACGCAAAATCGAAACCACTATTCCGCGCCAGGGCGAACGAGCGCAGGGATAAAAGGCGCGGGGAGCCGGAGACGGCCTCGCGGCATGGATTACAGTCGGGGGAGCGGCGCTCAGTCGTAGGCGCCCATGACCATTTGATCGCAGTCGACGACCGCCCCGGTCATGATGCCGGAGGCCGGACCCAGCAGGAACAGCGCCAGGCTGGCGACGTCCTGCGGCTTCACCAGGCGTCCGAAAGGCTGCCTGGCCTCGGCCTTTTTCAGCCAGTCCCTGGGCTGCCCCTCGGCTTTCTGGACCGCGTGCTCGTTGGGGGTGTCGGTCCAGCCGAGGTTGATGCCGTTGACCCGGATACGGTCCTTGCGCAGCGCGTGGGCGAGGTTCTTGGTGAGCGTGACCAGCGCGCCCTTGGAGGCGGCGTAGGGGGTCAGCTTCGGCTGCCCGCCGTAGCTCGACATGGTGACGATGTTGACGATGGCGCCGGCCTGCGCGCCGGGCGCCCGGGTCTCGGCCTTCTTCTTGCGGCGCATCAGCGCGACCGCGCCCTGGGAGAGGAAGAAGGGCGCACGCACGTTGACCGCGAACAGCCGGTCCCACAGCTCCGGCGTGGTGTCGTCGACGGTTCCGCGCTCGGTCAGGCCCGCCGCGTTGACCAAGCCGTCGAGACGGCCGAAAGAAGAGTCGGCGGCCGCCACCAGCGCCCGGCAGTCCGCGACCTCGGCCAGCTCGCCGGCGACGAAGCGCGCCGTGGTGCCGAGCTTCTCCAGGCGCCGGGCGGCCTGCTCGCCGCGCCTCGTGTCGCGCCCGCCGATCACCACGCCGGCCGCGCCGGCTCGCGCCAGCGCTTCGGCGATCGCGCCGCCGACACCCTGGCTGCCGCCGGTCCCGAGATAGACACGGCCGGCAAAGTCGCCTTTGCTCATCTGGCCCCTCCCTGCTGGCGCGCGAGGGTAAGAGCGCGCGCGACGGCCGGCAAGCGGCAGAGCGACGCTCCTACCGACATCGCCTCAGGAAAGAGAACCGCATGATCGAAGTCGCGCAATTCGGCGCCGGCCGCATCGGCCAGGTCCACGCCGCCAACGTCGCCGCCAGCAGCCGGGCGAAGCTCGGCTACCTGGTCGACGTCGACGAGGCGGCCGCGCGGCGCCTTGCCGCCGCGACCGGCGCCAAGGTGACCGATGTGGAGACCGCGCTCGCCGCCCCCGGCGTCGCCGCGGTGGTGATCGCCAGCCCGACCGACACCCACGCCGATCTCATCGAAGCCGCGGCGGCGGCCGGCAAGGCGATCTTCTGCGAGAAGCCGATCGCCCTCGACATCGCGCGCACCCGGAGCTGTCTCGAGGCCGTGGCCAAGGCCGGCGTGCCGCTGATGGTCGGCTTCAACCGCCGCTTCGACCCCTCCTTCGCCGGCCTGAAGGCGGCGCTCGACGACGGACGGATCGGCAGGCTGGAGAATCTCACCATCACCAGCCGCGATCCCGCGCCGCCGCCGCTCGACTACATCGCCCGCTCCGGCGGGCTCTACCGCGACATGGCGATTCACGACTTCGACATGGCGCGCTGGCTGCTGGGCGAGGAGCCGGCGCGGCTTTACGCGCGCGGCTCCGTGCTGGTCGATCCGGCGATCGGCAAGGCCGGCGACATCGACAGCGCGGTGGTGGTGCTGGAAACCGGAAACGGCGTCTCCTGCCAGATCCTCAACAGCCGGCGCGCCACCTACGGCTACGACCAGCGCATCGAGGCCTTCGGCGCCAAGGGCCTGCTGCTGGCCGGCAACCGCGACGCCCGCGCGCTCTCGCACTGGGGCGACGCCGGGCTCGTCGCCGAGAAGCCGCTCCACTTCTTCCTCGAGCGCTACGCCGAGGCCTACCGGATCGAGCTCGCCCACTTCCTCGACAGCGTCGAGAACGGCACCCCGCCCAGCGTCGGCGGGCGCGATGGTCTGCGCGCGCTGGAGCTTGCCGAAGCGGCCCTCGCCTCGCTCAAGAGCGGCCAGGCGGTGACGCTGTAGCTAGTCCAGCGTGCGTGCGATAAGCGCGCGCAATTCCTCGGCGACGCCGGGCGCCGCCGCGACCACGCGCCCGCCTTGCGTCAGGCCCTCGTTCGCCAGGAAATCGTTGGTCCAGCCG
>JBOHKJ010000078.1:0-3548 GCA_050728975.1 Kiloniellales bacterium
ACCACTGCGAGGCCCGCGCCTTCGGTGGCGGTGACGAGCCCGCTGAAGATCGAGCCGAGGATGACGACGGGAATGACGAAGGCCCAGGCGGCCTCCGTGAACGTCGTCCAGACGCGGCGGAGCTGGAACACCTCCTCGACCGGCCAGCCGAGCCGACGCGCCAGCCAGTAGGACATCGCCATCATGCCGAGGCCTCCGATGATTCCGGGCACGATGCCGGCGACGAAGAGCTGCACGATCGAGCTGTCGGACATCACGCCGTAGAGAATCATCGGGATCGAGGGTGGAATGATGATCGCCAGGCTGGCCGAAGACGAACTGACCGCGGCGGCGAAGCCGCGCGGATAGCCGCGGCGGCGCATTGCCGGAATGAGAAGGGTGCCGAGTGCCGCAACGTCGGCCACGGCCGAGCCCGAAATCTCGGCAAAAAACATCGAGGCCCCCACGGTAACCATCGAGAGACCACCGCGGATAAAGCCCAGCAGAGCCGAGGCGAAGGCAATCAGGCGTCGGGATATGCCGGAGGAGTTCATGATCGCGCCGGCCAGCACGAACATCGGGATCGCCAGCAGCGGAAACGACGTCGCCCCGCTGTACATGACCAGCCCCACGTTAGGCAGGATTTCGACACCTTGGGTCAGCACCATGGCCACCACCGCCACCACTGCCAGCGCCACTGCGATCGGCACGTTGATCATGATGAGAGCGAATAGTCCCAGCAGCATGAGGCCGATGATCATGACGGCGAGCCCCCCTCCTCACTACCGGCGACCGCTTCGAACTCGTCGATCGGTTTCTGCGCCAGCTCGCGCCAATACTTCGGCAGGCTCAAGGCCTGCCCGACCAGAAACAATACGGCGCCGATCGGAATGACCGATTGGGTAAGGCGCACTGGCACACTCGTAAGGCTGACCAGCGTCTCGCCTTGCAGGACCTCGAGCACCCATAGGCCGGTCCAGGCGAGCACGATAAAAAACGCGGCTACGATCGCTTCGCCGACGATGACGAAAGCCAGGCGGAGCGACGGATTCACCGCCCGCAGAATGCCGTCGAAGCCGATGTGGGCGCGTCTCAAGGCCGCGAGTGCGGCCCCGTAGTAGGTGATCCAAGCCAACAAGACCGACGCCACCTCGTCATACCAGGAGAACGAGGCCCCGGCCTTCCGATAAACGACCGCTAACACTACGACCGCCGTCATGACGATCATGAGCGCAATCACGGCGATCTCCAGAAAGCGCTCTATCGCCCAGCGCGCACGTGCGACGAACTGCACTCGAAGGCCCCCCTTGCGCTTCCCGTTTCTTGCCGGTTGCGCCGACTGCCCGACCGGACCGCCGATCGTTCGGCGACCCGGCCGGGCAGCGGTCGAACAGGATTAATTCGCCAAGCTTAGAGACTTCTCAATTAGCTGATCGGCGCCCTTCACTTCGGCAGCGAATTCCTTGTAGATGCCGTCGCTGGCCGCCACGAAGGCCGCCTTGTCGGCCTCGTTCACCTCGATGCCTCCGGCCTTCAGCTTCTCAAGCAGGTCGGTGTCGAAGCCCGCGGCCGTCTCGTAGACGTAAGCCTGAGTCTCCTTGGCCGTTTCCTCCAGGACGGTGCGAACATCTTCCGGCAGCTTCTCCCACCTGGCCTTGCCGACCGTGACGTAGGCCGGCGTATAGACGTGGCCGGTGAGCGAGAGATATTTCTGCACTTCCTGGAACTTGGCGCTGTAGATCTGTGCGAAGGGATTCTCCTGGCCGTCAATCACGCCGGTCTGGAGGGCAGTGAAGACCTCCGAAAAGGCCATCGGCGTCGGATTGGCACCGTAGGCCTCGAACATCTTGACCCGCCACACGCCCTTCGGCGTGCGCAGCTTGATGCCTTCAAGGTCCTCAGGCTTCACGATTGGGCGCACGTTGTTCGTGATGTGACGGAAGCCGTTCTCCCACACCGCGATGATCTTGTAGCCCTTGGCCTCCGCCGCAGGCGCGATGGCCGGCCAGAAGACTTCCTTCTCGATCCGCGCCATGTGGTCGCGATCCTTTACCAGATAGGGCATATCGAATACGCCGAACTCCGGCGAAACGCTCGACATGACCGAAGACGGCAGCGAGAAGTCCGCAGTGCCGAGCTTCAGCTTCTGCAGCAGCTCCTGGTCGTCGCCGAGCTGACTCGAACCGAAGACTACAACCTTGGCCTTGCCGGCCAGCTTCTCGTTAGCGCGCTTGGCGAATTCCTCGGCCGAGAGCGCAAAGAGCGAGCCCGGAGCACCGACGTGACCGAACTTGAGTTCGATTTCCTGGGCCAATACCTGACCCGCGAAGGTTGCCGCCAACGCCGCGGCTATCAAAAGCCTCGTGAGTGTCATGATGTCCTCCCCTTGGGTTCGCTTCGGCCCGTTGGTCGGGCCAAGCCTGGGACGCGCTAAGTAGAGCGACTGGCCGGCAGTCCCTCTTTATCAACCAGCCGTCGAACGTTGCAGTTTCTGCGGCGCCGAAACTCTCTCGTCGCCGCTCAGAAAATCGAGTGCCGCCTGGACGCCACCCTTGCGATGCGGCACGCCGGCAACGGCAAGGCCCATCTCCACGCCGGACAGGGTGCCTGCCAGCATCAACTCATTAAAGTCGCCGAGATGGCCGATGCGGAACACCTTGCCCGCCACCTTGCCGAGTCCATTGCCGAGCGAAAGATTGAAGTGGTCGAGCGTTGTCTTGCGGAACGCGTCGGCGTCCTGTCCCGCCGGCATCAGGACGGCGGTGAGCGAGTTGCTGTATTCCGTCGGGTCGCTGCAGAGCACCTCTAACCCCCAGGCGCGCACCGCGCGTCGGGTCGCTTCGGCAAGCCGCGCATGGCGAGCGAAGACGTTCTCCAAGCGCTCCTCCAGCAGCATGGCGATCGCCTCTCTCAGACCGTAAAGCAGGTTGGTCGCCGGCGTATAGGGAAAGAAGCCCTTGGCGTTGGCCGCCGACATGCCCTCCCAGCTCCAGTAGGCGCAGGGCAGCCGGGCCGTCTTGGCCACAACACGGGCCTTCGCGCTGATCGCGTTGAAGCTGAGGCCGGGCGGCAGCATCAGGCCTTTTTGCGAGCCGGCAACTGTCACGTCGACCCCCCACTCGTCGTGGCGATAGTCGATCGAAGCCAGGGACGAAATGGTATCGACCAGGAACAGAGCCGGATGGCCCACGTTGTCGATCGCGCGGCGCACCGCCGCCACGTCCGAGGCCACACCGGTCGAGGTCTCGTTGTGGACGATACAGACCGCCTTGATGGCGCGCGCCTTGTCTTCTGCCAGGCGCCACTCGATGGCGTTGGCATCGACGCCGCGGCGCCAGTCGCTCTCGAGCAGGATCGGCTCAAGTCCGAGCTTGCGGGCCAGGTCGCGCCAGAGCGTCGCGAAATGCCCGGTTTCGAACATCAGCACCTGATCGCCGGGAGAGAGCGTGTTGCTGAGCGCCGCCTCCCAGGCCCCCGTGCCCGAGGCCGGATAAATGACGACCGGTGCCTCGGTCCGGAAGATCGGCTTCAAACCCTCGAGCAGCTCGGTGGCAAGCGCAGCGAAGCCC
>JBOHKJ010000079.1:0-6719 GCA_050728975.1 Kiloniellales bacterium
GCCCACATTCCGGCCATGTCCAAAGCCCCGCAAGCAGCCAAGCCCAAGAAGGGCGACCACGTCTTTCTGGTCGACGGTTCCGGTTACATCTTCCGCGCCTATCACGCGCTGCCGCCGCTCAACCGCAAGTCGGATGGGCTGCAGGTCAATGCCGTGCTCGGCTTCTGCAACATGCTGTGGAAGCTCCTGCGCGACATGAAGGAAGGCGACCGGCCGACCCACCTCGCGGTGGTGTTCGACAAGTCCGAGCAGACCTTCCGCACCGAGTTCTATCCCGAGTACAAGGCCAACCGCTCCGCCCCGCCCGACGACTTGATCCCGCAGTTCGGCCTGATCCGCGAGGCCACGCGCGCCTTCAACCTGCCGAGCCTGGAGATGGAGGGCTACGAGGCCGACGACCTGATCGCGACTTATGCGCGGCTCGCCAGCGAGGCCGGCATCCAAGTCACCATCGTCTCCTCCGACAAGGACCTGATGCAGCTGGTGCGGCCCGGCGTTGCCATGCTCGACCCGGTCAAGAACCGGCCAATCGGCCCGGCCGAGGTGATGGAGAAATTCGGCGTGGCGCCGGAGAAGGTGATCGAGGTCCAGGCGCTGGCCGGCGATTCCACCGACAACGTGCCGGGCGTGCCCGGCATCGGAGTCAAGACCGCCGCACAGCTGATCGGCGAGTACGGCGATCTGGAGACGCTGCTGACGCGCGCCGGGGAGATCAAGCAGCCGAAGCGCCGCGAATCGATCCTGGCGAACGCCGACCTGGCGCGGCTCAGCTTCGATCTGGTGCGGCTCAAGAACGACGTGCCGCTCGAGATACCGCTCGACCAGCTCGGCCTCAAGCGGCCGGACAAGACAGCGCTCTCCGCTTTCTTCGACGTGAACAATTTCAATTCGGTGCGCAACCGCCTGCAGAAGATCCTCGGCGACGGCGCGCTGGAGCCCGGCGCCGCCGCCGACCGCCGGACTGCCAAAGACACGACGCCGGCAGGACAGCCCAAGGCGATCGGCGAGGGCTACGAGCTGATCCAGGAGCTCCACGCGCTCGACCTTTGGATGGCCGAAGCCCTGGAAGTCGGCCGGGTCGGGGTCGACACCGAGACCACCGGCCTCGATCCGCTGCGCGCCGCGCTGGTCGGCGTGTCGCTGGCGTTGCCCGGCGGCAGGGCCTGCTACGTCCCGCTCGCCCACAAGGCGCCGGGCGCCGAGGGCGCGCTCGATCTCGAAGGAAAGAGCGCCGCGCCTACGCAGATACCCTTCAAGAAGGCGCTCGCCGCCTTGAAGCCGCTGCTGGAGGACGAGGGCACGCTCAAGGTGCTGCAGAACGCGAAGTTCGACCTGCAGGTCTTCGCGCGCCAGGGAATCGCGCTCGCACCCTACGACGACACCATGCTGCTCTCCTACGTGCTCGACGGCGGCGCCCACGGCCACGGCATGGACGAGCTGTCGCGCCTCCATCTCGGGCACGAGACCGTCAAGTTCGCCGAGGTCGCCGGCCAGGGGAAGAAGCAGGTGACCTTCGACCTGGTGCCGCTCGAAGACGCCTTGGCCTACGCCGCCGAGGACGCCGATGTAACGCTGCGCCTGCACGATGTGCTGAAGCCGCGCCTAGTGACGGAGCGCATGGTCACGGTCTACGAGACGCTGGAGCGACCTTTGATCGCGGTGCTGGCGGAGATGGAGCAGACCGGCATCAAGGTCGAGCGCGAGGAGCTGCGCCGGCTCTCCAACGACTTCGCCAAGCGCATCGCCAAGCTGGAGAAGGAGATCTACAAGCTGGCCGGCCGCGAGTTCACCATCGGCTCGCCCAAGCAGCTCGGCGAGATTCTGTTCGACGAGATGGGCCTCGAAGCCGGGCGCAAGGGCAAGAGCGGCGCCTATGCGACCGGCGCCGACATTCTCGAATCGCTCGCAGCCCAGGGTCACGACCTGCCGGCCCGGGTCCTCGACTGGCGCCAGCTCACCAAGCTCAAGAGCACCTATAGCGACGCGCTGCAGACCCAGATCGATCCCGCGAGCGGGCGCGTCCACACCTGCTACTCCCAGGCCGTCGCCTCGACCGGGCGCCTCTCCTCCAACGATCCCAACCTGCAGAACATCCCGATCCGCACCGAGGAGGGGCGCAAGATCCGCCACGCCTTCGTCGCCGAGAAGGGAAGCACGCTGCTGTCGGTCGACTACAGCCAGATCGAGTTGCGGCTGGCCGCCGAGATCGCCGAGGTGCCGGCGCTCAAGGAGGCCTTCCTGGCCGGCGAGGACATTCACGCCTCGACCGCCTCGCAGGTCTTCGGCGTGCCGATCGAGGGCATGGATCCGATGGTCCGGCGCCGCGCCAAGGCGATCAACTTCGGTATCATCTACGGCATGTCGGCCTTCGGGCTCGCCGCCAACCTCGGCATCCCGCAAGGCGAGGCCAAGGCCTACATCGAGGCCTACTTCAAGCGCTATCCCGAGATCCGCGACTACATGGAGGCGACCAAAGAGGCCTGCCGCAAGCGTGGCTTCGTCACCACGCTGTTCGGCCGCAAGATCCATGTGCCCGGCATCAAGGACAAGAATCCGGCGATGCGCAGCTTTTCCGAGCGCGCGGCGATCAACGCGCCGATCCAGGGCAGCGCCGCCGACATCATCAAGCGGGCGATGATCCGCCTGCCGCATGCGCTTGCCGACGCCCGGCTGAAAGCCAGGCTGCTGCTGCAGGTCCACGACGAGTTGCTGTTCGAGGTGCCGGTCAAGGAGGTCGAGAAGACCAGCAAGCTGGTGCGCGCGGTGATGGAAGAGGCGCCCGCGCCGGCAGTGACGCTGTCGCTGCCGCTGGTCGCCGAGGCCGGCGTCGGCGCGTCCTGGGACGAGGCGCACTGAGGTCGGAAGACAGAAGACAGGCATTGGGAATCTGACGGCAATGCGGACCCGTCCGAGTCCCGATTCCTGTCGTCCGCTGGACTCTATCTGCCGGCAGGCCCGGCAGACTCCGGCAACTCTTCATATTGTGGCAGGTCGTCGGTGATCGTGAACCACGGCGCCTTGGAGCCGACGAAGATGTGTTTGGTCGGGCGGATAGTGGGATCGTCGACGAGCGTTCCCATGGCAACGTGGGCGAAGGCGCCGTCGCGAACCACCGAATAGAGCAGCGAGCCGCAGGTCTTGCAGTGCGTGTCGCTGGCATCCTGGTCGCCGAAGATCAGCAGGTTGCGCCCACCCCTGGTGATGCGCAGCTTGTCGCGCGCGATGCCGGCGAAGGGCTTGAAGGCCGCTCCCGTCGCCCGCCGACAGAGCGAGCAGTGGCAATTCATGGCGTAGAGAAATTCGTCCGCCACCGCGTAGCGGGCCGCGCCGCAGAGGCACCTTCCGGCTAGCCTGCGTTCGCTTACCTTGTTCTTCGTCGTCATAGGCGCTTCCCCTTCGCTGCCTGCTCCTCTGGTCGAATGCGCCGACGGTATTTCGACAGGCTCGGTGGCAAAATGAGGCGCTCGCCCCGGATCGTCGCGACCGCGTCCACAGCCTAGCTCAGTTCGAGCCGCAGTCCCTCGCCGTCGCGCTCGAAGCGCGTGCCGTGCGGCGCCGAGAGTTTTTCCATGCGCGCGCAGATCTGCTCGGAGAGCGCGCCGGTCGCGAGCCGCACCGGCGGGCCTTGCAAGTGCGTGGGGACGAGACGCAGGCGCGCGAGCCGCCGCTCCTCGATCTCGAGCAGGAACAGGAAGCTCCAAAGCGTCCGGCGGAACGGGAACTTCCAGTAGTCGTCGAGGAAGTTGCCGCAGTCGTAGAGGACAATGCCGCAGCCGTGGCGCTCGATCGCCTGGAAGACGTGGGCCGAGTGGCCGTGAACGATGTCCACGCCGCGCTCTATGACGGCGCGCGCAAAGCGCTGGAACCGCCGGCTCGGCTTGAGGCGCATGTTGGGGCCCCAGTGGAGCGACAGCAGCAGCAGATCGGCGCCCTGGGCGCGCAGCCGTTTCGCCGTCGCCGCGATCCGCGCCAACGTTTCCGCGTCGTCGCGGATCTTCATGTAGCTGGTGCCGGGAAGCGTCGCCTGGGCCGCGAACTCCGGCATGTTGTCGGTGGCGCCGACGACGCCGAGCGTGACATCGCCGAGCTTCAGCAGCGCCGGCGCGGCGGCGGCAGCCGAGTCCGCGCCGCCGCCGACAGAGGCGATGCCGGCGGCGTCGAGATGCGCCAGCGTGTCCAGCAGCCCGCGCGCCTGATAGTCGAGAGTATGATTGTTGGCGAGCGTGACGAGACGGACGTTCGCCGCTTTCAAAAGCGCGGCCGCCGCCGGATCGGCCTTGAAGCGGAAAGTCTTGACACCTTCGCGCCACGGCTTTGGGTGTCGCGTGATCGGGCATTCGAGGTTGGCGATCACCGCGTCGGCAGCGGTCATCTTCGGCAGGACGTCGCCCCAGAACCACGCCGGTGCGTGGCTCGGGATCGCCCGGCTCACATGGCGGCCGAGCATGACGTCGCCGACCAGGCCCAGCGTTGCTTTCGACATGCGGACGACCGGCAGCCCCCAGGAACGAAATACCGAGCGCGACGCCCGAGCGGCGCCCCGGATCGGCTTCTTCTGCCTCGGCTAGGCTGCTGCGTTGATCCCCGCCGCCTTGACCGTGTCGTCGACGTAGGGCTCGAAGCGGCGGAAGTTGCTTTCGAAGCGCTTGGTCAGCTCGCGCGCGGTCTGCTCGTAGGCGCGCTGGTCGGACCAGGTGCTGCGCGGATCGAGCACGTCCTTCGGCACGTCGGGACAGGCGCCCGGCATGGCGAGACCGAAGTGCGGATGGCGCGCGGTCGCCACCTGGGCGAGACGGCCGTCGAGTGCGGCGCGCACCATGGCCCGGGTGTAGACGATCCGCATACGCTGCCCCACGCCATAGCCGCCGCCGGTCCAGCCGGTGTTGACCAGCCAGCAGTCGGCGCCGGTCTCGCGCATCTTATCGCGCAGCATCTCGGCGTAGACGGAGGGATGGCGCAACATGAAGGGCGCGCCGAAACAGGTCGAGAAGGTGGCCTGGGGCTCGCGGCCCATCCCCTTTTCGGTGCCGGCGACCCGCGCGGTATAGCCGGAAAGGAAATGGTACATCGCTTGCTCCGGCGAGAGCCGCGAGATCGGCGGCAGCACGCCGAAGGCGTCGGCGGTCAGCATGACGACGTTCTTCGGCAGCTCGCCCATGCCGCTTTGGGCGACATTGGGGATGAAGTCGATCGGATAGCTGGCCCGCGTGTTCTCGGTCAGGCGATCGTCGTCGAGATCGAGCCGGCCGGTCATCGGATCGACGATCACGTTTTCCAGGATGGTCCCGAAGCGCCGCGTGGTGGCGTAGATCTCCGGCTCCGCTTCCTCGGACAGGCGGATCACCTTGGCATAGCAGCCGCCTTCGAAGTTGAAGATGCCGCGCGACGACCAGCCGTGCTCGTCGTCGCCGATCAGCTTGCGCGTCGGATCGGCCGAGAGCGTGGTCTTGCCGGTGCCCGAGAGGCCGAAGAAGATCGCGGTGTCGCCTTTCTCGCCGATGTTGGCCGAGGAGTGCATCGGCAGAACGTCCTTGGGCGGCAGCAGGAAGTTCAGCACCGAGAAGATCGATTTTTTGATCTCGCCCGCATAGATCGAGCCGATCACCAGGATTTCGCGGCGCGCGAAGTCGAGGCCGATGAAGGTTCCCGAATTGGTGCCGTCGCTCTCCGGGTCGGCTTCCAGGTAGGGCGCATGAAGCACGGTGAAGTCCGGGGCGAAGTCGGCGAGCGCGTCGTGGCGGGGACGCAGGAACATGTTGCGGGCGAAGAGCGCGTGCCAGGGGCTCTCGCTCACCACCCGGAGGCGGAGACGGTAGTCGGGGTCGGCTCCGGCCTCGAGGTCCTGGACGAAGAGATCCCGGCGCTGCAGATAGCCGATCGCCTTGGCGCGCAGCCGGGCGTAGCCTTCGGGGGGGATCGCCCGATTGACCTCGCCCCAGTCGACCTCGTCGCGGCTGCCCGGCTCCTCGACGATGAAGCGGTCCTTGGGCGAGCGCCCGGTATGAAGCCCGGTGCGGACCACCAGGGCCCCGCCGTCGGCCAGCACGCCCTCGCCGCGCTTCAGCGTGTGGTCGTAGAGCGCCGGCGCCGAAAGATTCCAGTGGACGATGCCGCTGTTCTTGATGCCGTGCCGCTCCAGACCGTGGCGCGACACGACCGGTCCTATGGCCGTCATGGCTGGCTGTCCCCTCCCTGAATTGCCCTTGAAGTGACAGATAGCGTGGCGGTAGGCCCCTTGCCACAAGCGAATTTCGCGCGCGTCGAGATTTCGATAGCTTCGCTGCGGCGCAGCATCGCCCCGCCGCCAGCGCGCGGCTGGCGGCGCGTCAGCCCTCGGCGAGCGCCAGGACGGCGGCTTCGGCGGCCTTTAAGTTGACTTGCGGCTGCTCGAAATCCAGCCGCCGCCGGCGGTTGCCCACCAAAAGATCACAGCCCTCGGGATCGATGGCGGCGAGCGTGACCGGCGTCCTGCCGCTCGGCGCTCCGGCATGGACTGCCAGCCTTGCAAGCCCGCCGCTCCCCAGACGCTCCAGCAGCTGCGGCAGGCTCGCCTCGGCCTGGTGCGCAAAAGCCGCCGGATCGAGCCCTGGCAGGGCGAGCTCCGGCGCGTCCAGCCAATGGATGCGGCCGAAGCCGGCCACCAGATGAGCCCGCTCGACCTTCAGCCGGTAAAAATGGAAGTCGCCGAAGCCGGCGTAGCCGCGCGCCCCTTCGTTGAC
>JBOHKJ010000080.1:0-2671 GCA_050728975.1 Kiloniellales bacterium
CCATAATTGTCGGTCAAGCCATTGAACGAGAACGCTTTTCCCGCGATGAAAAATACCGGGGCACTGCCATAAATGACGACACAGATGGCGGAAAGGATCGGCGCCGGCGCCGCGCTAGCCCTTCGCGCCCGCCAGCGCCTTCTTGCGCACCCCGCTCAGCGTGGCGCGCGGCGAGATGGCTTCCTTGTCGGTCACCAGCTCGATCAGCGCCGGCCGGCCGGCCTTCGTCGCGCGCTCGAAAGCGGCGGGGAAGTCCGCGGTTCTGGTGACACGCTCCCCGCTCGCGCCATAGGCCTTGGCGAGCGCCACGAAATCCGGGTTTCTGAGATCGGTGCCCGACACGCGGCCGGGATAGGCGCGCTCCTGGTGCATGCGGATCGTGCCGTACATGGAGTTGTTGACCACGATCACCACGATCGCGGCCTCGTACTGCACGGCGGTCGCCAGCTCCTGGCCGTTCATCAGGAAGCAGCCGTCGCCGGCAAAGGCGATCACCGGCTTCTCCGGATAGAGCAGCTTGGCCGCCACCGCCGCCGGCGTGCCGTAGCCCATCGAGCCGCAGGTTGGCCCGAGCTGCGAGCGGAACGCGCGATACTGATAGTAGCGATGGACCCAGGCCGTGTAGTTGCCGGCGCCGTTGGTGACGATCGCCTCTTCCGGCAGCACGTCGGTCAGATGCTTCACCACCTTGCCGAGGTCGACGTCGCCCGGCTCGTCCGGCGGCACGATGTTCTCCTCGTACGCGCGCCGCATCTGTCTCGTCCAGTCGCGCCAGCGCGGGCTCTCGAGCGGTGCCATGCGCCTGGCCGCGGCGGCGAAGGCCGGCGGCGCTGCGTTGATCGCCAGCACCGGCTGATAGACCCGGCCCAGCTCCTCGGGATCGGGATGTACGTGCACCAGCCGCTGGCTCGGCCGCGGCACCTTGAGCAGCGAATAGCCACCGGTGGTCATCTCGCCGAGCCGCGGTCCCGCCGCGATCAGCAGGTTGCAGCCGGAGATCCGCTCGGCCAGCTTCGGGTTGACGCCGATCCCGACGTCGCCGGCGTAGTTGGGGTGGCGATTGTCGAAGTGGTCCTGGCAGCGGAAGGACACGCCGACCGGCAGGTCGTTGGCCTCGGCGAAGGCCTGGATGTCCGCGACCCCCGTCTGGTCCCAGCCGCCGCCGCCGACGATAACGAAGGGCCGCTCGGCCTCTTCCAGCAGCGCGCGCAGCTTCGCCATCTCCGCCGGACCCGGATGCGCCAGGCTGCGCGCGTAGGGGCCGGCATCGGCGACCGCCGCCGGCTCGCGCAGCATGTCCTCCGGCAGCGCGAGGACCACCGGCCCCGGCCGGCCGTTGACCGCGGTGTGGAAGGCGCGGCTCACGAGCTCGGGAATGCGCGCCGGGTCGTCGATCTCGGCCACCCACTTGGCGACCTGGCCGAACAGACGGCGATAGTCGATCTCCTGGAAGGCCTCGCGCTCGATCATGTCGCGCCCGACCTGGCCGACCAGCAGGATCATCGGCGTCGAATCCTGGAACGCGATGTGGAGGCCCGGGCTGGCGTTGGTCGCGCCCGGCCCGCGCGTCACCATGCAGACGCCCGGCCGTCCGGTCAGCTTGCCGTAGGCTTCCGCCATCATCGCGGCACCCCCTTCCTGGCGGCAGACCACGAAGCGCAGGTCGGGCGTGTCGTGGAGCGCGTCGAGCACCGCGAGGTAGCTTTCGCCTGGCACGCCGAAGGCCATCTCGACGCCGTGGATGCGCAGCTGATCGACCAGGATGCGCCCGCCGCTGCGGGTCGGGATCTTCTTGCTCATGGAGCGGGGCCTCACAGCATCTTGCCGGGGTTCATGATGTTGCCGGGGTCGAGCGCCGCCTTGATCTTGCGCATCATCTCCAGCTCGACCTCGGCCTTGGTGCGCGCGTTCTCGGCGATCTTCATGCGGCCGATGCCGTGCTCGGCGGAGATCGAGCCGCCAAGCTCGACCACGATGTCGTGCACCTTCTCGCTCACCTCGTCCCAGCGCGCCAGGAAGGCCTTGCTGTCGCCGCCCTCGGGCTGCGACAGATTGAAATGGATGTTGCCGTCGCCGAGATGCCCGAAGGGCACCGGGCGGATGCCGGGCACCATCGTCTCGACCAGCGCGGTGGCGCGGCGGATGAAGCGCGGCACCGCCGAGACCGGCACCGAGACGTCGTGCTTGATCGAGCCGCCCTCGTGCTTCTGCGCCTCGACCAGGGCTTCGCGGATGCGCCAGAAGTCGCGCGCCTGGCCTTCGCTGGCGGCAATCGCGGCGTTGGCCACCGCGCCCTCGTCGGCCAGCGCGCCTAGCGCGCTCTCGAGCGTTTCGCCGAGCGCGTCGCCTTCGCTGCCGCTGGTCATCTCCACCAGCAGGTACCAGTCGTGGTGCCCGGCCAGCGGATCGCGGATGCCCGCCACGTGCCGGATCGCGAAGTCGAGGCCGAGGCGCGGGCAGAGCTCGCAGGCCTCCAGCCTGTCGCCGCTCGCCGCGCGCAGCTTTGCCAGGACCGCATTGGCCGCCTCCAGCTCGCCGAGCGCAACGAAGGCGGTCGCGGTCCGCCTGGGGCGCGGGAAGAGCTTGAGGACCGCCGCGGTAACGATGCCGAGCGTACCCTCGCCGCCGAGGAAGAGCTGCTTCAAGTCGTAGCCGGTGTTGTCCTTGCGCA
>JBOHKJ010000081.1:0-2808 GCA_050728975.1 Kiloniellales bacterium
TCAGCCATGCCCACCGGCTGCTTTCCAAGGCGCTCGACGATGCTGTGAGACATAACCTGGTGGCCCGCAACGTCGCGGCGATCGAGGACGCCCCGTCGGTCGGTAGCAGCAGCATGACCATCCTGACAAAGGACCAGCTCGGCACCGTCGTCTCCAAACTTCGCGGCCGGTCCATGTATCCGAAGGCGATCACGGCGCTCTTCACCGGCATGCGGCGCGGCGAGCTACTGGCCCTGCGCTGGCTCAATGCGGATATTGACGGCGCGAAGGCGATCCGCGTTCGCGAGGCCCTCGAGGAGACCAAGAGCGGGCTCAGAGTGAAACCGCCCAAGACCGAAGCCGGCATTCGCGATATCACCCTGCCCGACATCGTGGTTGAAGCTCTACGGGAGCACCGCCGGCAGCAGCTCGAGCGCCGGATGAAGCTCGGACTCGGCAAGCTGGCCGACGACGCCTTGGTGTTTCCCGGCCTGGATGGCCAGGCCGTGTCGCCTCGGGCCTTTTCCAAGGACTGGTCGCGGGTGGCCTCCAGCCTGGATATGCCGGAAATCACCTTCCACGCCCTGCGGCACACCTACGCCTCACAGCTCATCGACGCTGGAGTGGACGTTGTGACCATCAGCCGCCGCCTGGGGCATGCCTCGCCCAACGTGACGCTGGCGATCTATGCCCACTTGTTTCGCAACGACGATGGCAAGGCGGCGGACGCGATCAACGCGGCCCTGGCCGGCTTGGCTAGGTCGTGATAGCTCCTTGCCGGATTCGAACCGGCGAGCGCTCGGGTTGCAATCGGGTTGCAGAATGACGGGTGACCCCGATATGTTCCCTTCGATTATGCTTGTAAGTAGTTGATTTAGAAAGATCCGGATGGGTGGCCGAGCGGTTGAAGGCACCGGTCTTGAAAACCGGCAGGCCCGCGAGGGTCTCGTGGGTTCGAATCCCACCCCATCCGCCAGCTCCCTATGGAACTATTGAAAAATGATGGCTTTTTTGCGCAACGGCCTTCTCTACCCACAATTCTAGCCACAACGAAAATCGGCTATTCATCCCAAAGGCGGCGTCGGCGGACAATCGATGGCCTGCACATTCCGCCCGCCACAGACCGTGCAGTGCATTGGCGCTCTCCTAGGGTCAGTCGGCACGGATATCCGGCCGGAGCCTCGCCAGGTCGATCTCGGCCTTGTGCCGACAAGCCGAGTCCAGACAGAAGCCGGAAATCCGGCTGTCGTAGTGAGGTGACGGAATTCGGCGACCAGCCCGGTCCCAAAACTGGCGCGGCTGACGCGAAACCATGCTGAGGCGTATTCTTGTACTTGTTGGCGTCGACCTCGTACCTGACTGGGACGCGCAGGATTGGCAAATGCGCGGCGACGACATTCCGAAAGCGGGAGATCAAAGATGCTCCGTGCCTTCGATTGGCAAGCAATACAATCCAGGGCCACTTTCGCTGGCGACGATTGGGTATCGAATAAGCTTAAGCATTGGCTCCCCATTTTGGATCCTATGCGAGCCAAACCCCTGACAATTCTAGAGATCGGCTCGTATGAGGGGCGCTCTGCCTTGTTTTTTCTGTCCTATTTTCCGCATGCGAATATCAGCTGTATTGATCCATTCTTCGGCGGGCGCGAAACGATTTTCGACAAGAACCTCGCGCCCTACGCCGACCGTCTGACCAAGATACGCGACTTCTCACTTCCCGCTCTCATCAAGCTTCGTCAAACCGACGAGGAATTCGACCTTGTCTATATCGATGGCAACCACGAGCGAGAGTCGGTCTTGATGGACAGCGTTCTCGCTTGGGGGATGCTAAAGTTAAACGGCATCCTCATATGGGACGACTATGGGGGTAATTACAAACGAAACCATCCGAATTGGGATCATCCCACTTCGGCTATTAACGGATTTCTTGTCGCTTACGCGAATGAGTACCGAGAGGAGGCGCGCTTCAAACAGTTGATCGTAAGAAAAACACAATCCACGCCGCGCTGCAGAGTTCGCTTGAGCCGAGTCTCGAAAAAATTCAACCCATAGATTGGCCGTTACATGTTCAAGCATCCTCGTTGCGGTCCGGCTGTGGCGGTCGTGATGGCGGGGGCGATGGGATCCCGGCCGTTTGAGGATGCCTAGCACTGGCGCCCAAGCGCCCGACATCACTGGCGAAATCACTCCTCGCGTGGGTAGTGATACATTCTATGTCGGCGAGACCAAGGCTTGGGCGTGCAAGATCGACGCGCCACCCGCCAAACTCCGAGGCAGCGCCGCGTTAGGTACCGGCAGAGTTCGCCAGACTCCGATCTCACGCTGCCTGCTCGTGGCGCACCCCGGTTTGCAGCTTGGCCTGGGCGTCCGCAACGGCGGCGCGCACCCGGTCGACGGAGATGCCGTCGTATGCCAGCAACAGGGTGAGAATGGGATCATCCAACAGCTCTTCCACGCTCGGCTCCCCGTGAAGCGGCGGCACCCTGTGCTCGTCCATCGCGCGTCTCCTGATCTTATGCTCGCCGCAGGGTAACGCGCGAATTGCGTTAGGCATGTGGCTTCACGGTGACAACTTCGCGGCGTTAAACTGTTGCCCTTCGACTTGGCCACAGAGGGAGCAAGCAGATGCAGCGTTGCCGCTTCGTCCTGCCTCTCGTCTTCACCGCTGGTTTCCTGTCGCCAATTCTGCCGTGGACAGCGGCGCGCGCCGACGCTATCGACGGCCATTGGTATTCCGAGGACGGACGCCTTTTCTCCATTGCGGGATCGAAGATCGTGACGCCGGCTGGGATCACCACTCACGGTAACTACAGCCGCCATGCATTCTCC
>JBOHKJ010000082.1:0-1721 GCA_050728975.1 Kiloniellales bacterium
CAGGGGCGCAGCGACCAGCCGCTGAGCGCCGCGGGGCGCGGCGCCGTTCTCCGCTGGCGCCTGCCGAAGCGGCTCGTGGGCCATCGCTGGCTGACCAGCCCGCTGACGCGCGCCCGCGAGACCGCGGCGCTGCTCGGTCAAGCAGACGCCGCCATCGAGCCGCTGCTGACCGAGATGGATTGGGGCGCCTGGGAAGGACGGCGCCTTGGCGCGCTGCGCGCCGCCGACCCGGCCGGCATGGCGGCCGAGGAGGCCCGCGGCCTCGATCTGACGCCGCCTGGCGGCGAAAGCCCGCGCCGGGTGCAGGAGCGCCTCAAGCCGCTGCTGCTTCGCCTTGCGGTCGAGGACCGGCCGACCGCCGCGGTCTCCCACAAGGGCGTGATCCGCGCCCTCTATGCGCTCGCCAGCGGATGGGACATGGTGTCGCGCCCGCAAGCCAAGCTGCGCGTCCAGTGCCTGCACGTCTTTCTCCTGGAGCGCGACGGGCGCCTGCGCATCGACAGCCTGAACCTCCCGCTGGCTCCAGAGAGAGCAGGCAAGGGCGCAGACGAGAGCGCGGACGAGAACGCAGACGAGCAATGACCGGCCGACCGCGAATCTTCCTCTACGTCCAGCATCTGCTCGGCATCGGCCATCAGACCCGCGCCGCGACGCTGGCGCGCGCCCTGCAGCGCGCCGGCTTCGCGGTCGACTTCGTCGCCGGCGGCTTTCCGGTGCCGGGCTTGGAGCTGGGCGGCGCGCGCGTCCATCAGCTGCCGCCGCTGCGCGCCACCGACATCTACTTCAAGGTCCTGGTCGACGAGCAGGGGCGCCAAGCCGACGAGGCCTTCAAGGCCGCGCGCCGTGACCGACTGCTCGCGCTCTTCGCCGCGCGCGACCCCGACATCCTATTGACCGAGATGTTCCCGTTCGGACGGCGCCAGATGCGCTTCGAGCTGCTGCCGCTGCTCGATGCGGCGCGCGCCCGGCGGCGGCCGCCGCTGATCGCCAGCTCGGTGCGCGACATTCTGGTCGCCTCGCCGAAGCCGCAGCGCGTGACCGAGATGCTGGGCTGGGTGGAGCGCTACTACGATCTGGTTCTGGTGCACGGCGATCCGGCCTTCGTGCCCTTCGAGCGCACCTTCGCGCCGGCAGCGGAGATCGCCGGCAAGCTGCGCTACAGCGGCTACGTGATCGACGAGCGCGCGACCGCCACGGCCGCGCCGAATCCCGAGGGGCAGGACTGCGTCATCGTCTCGACCGGCGGCGGCGCGGTTTCCGAGCCGCTGCTGGAGGCGGCGCTGGCGGCACGCGCGCTGACGCCGCTCAAGGACCGCCACTGGCGCCTCCTGGTCGGTCACAACCTCCCCGAAGCGCGCTTCGCCGGCTTGGGCGCCCGGGCCCCGCGCGGCGTGACCGTCGAGCGGTCGCGCAGCGATTTCGTCCAGCTCCTGAAGGGTGCGGCGCTGTCGATCAGCCAGGCTGGCTACAACACGCTGCTGGAAGTGATGGGCGCCAAGTGCCCCTGCCTGGTCGTGCCCTATGCCGGCGGCTTGGAGACCGAGCAGACCCTGCGTGCGCGGCTGCTGGAGGAGCGCGGGCTGCTGGCGATCGTAAAAGAGCAAGACCTGAGCGCCGAGCGCCTGGCCGAGGGCGTCGAGCGCGCGCTCGCCGCCGCCGGGACCGCGCAGCGGCTCGAGCTCGACGTCGGCGGCGGGCCGCGCAGCGCCGCGCTTTTGTCC
>JBOHKJ010000083.1:0-4968 GCA_050728975.1 Kiloniellales bacterium
CCCTGGCGCCGGCCGCCGCCAGCGCGCGGGCGGTAGCCGCGCCCAGCCCCGAGCCGCCGCCGGTTACCAGCGCCGCCTTTCCCTTCACGTCCATCGTCGTTCCCCTGTGGTTGGTTTGAGATCTTCGCTCGCGGACATGGCTCGCGAGTGCCCCGGCTCGCGAGTGCCCCGGCTCACGAGTGCCCCGGCTCACGAGTGCCAAGTCAGCGTGCCCGCCTTCACCGGATTTTCGAAGGCGCGACCTTCCTCCTGCGCGCGCTGCCATTCGCGCTTCAGGCGCCGGTACCACTTGGCCTGGGTGTCGGCGTCGTCGATCAGGAGCAGCGTCGGATCGTCCTTCAGCCCCTCCTGCTGCATCACGACGACATCGCGATCCTGCTCGAGGAACCGCGCGGCGAAGTGGCGCAGCAGCGGCTTGGCGAAGCCGAGCCAGGGCAGCGTCCAGTAGAGCGACTGATGCACCTCGGTGGCGCCTGCGCCGAGCGGTGTGATCGCGGTCAAGGCGACCGCCGCGTGACGGTCGCCGCGCACCTCCTCGATTCTGATACCCGGCAGGCTGTAGACGATCTCGGTGGTGACGTTGCGGCCGAGCAGGCGATAGGCCCGATTCTCGGGCGGCAGGGCATGGCGCTTCATGCGCCAGCCGAGCGGCGCCGGCTCGAAGTCCTTGCGCTTGAGGCGCAGCGTCTTGGCCTGCCGCTTCCACCACCAGGAGGTATGGACGAAGGCGGCATGGGTCGGGTCCATCAGGCCGTAGGCGGCGTGGTCGGCCGAGCAGGGGAAGTGGCGGGCGAGCTGGACCCCGGGCCTGGCGTCGGCTGCGAGGCCGGGAAGCAGCGGCGGGCCTGCCGCCGGCTCCGGCGCCTTGCGGTCGGCAGCGACATAGATCCACACGTTGCCCTGCTGCTCGCGGCAGGGGTAGCGGCGCAGCTTGATCCGGCCGACTCCGAAATCCTGCTCGGGGACCAGCGACGGGATTGCGGTGCAGCGCCCGTCGGTGGCGAACCGCCAGCCGTGATAGCAGCAGGCGATCTCCTCGCCGTCGAAGCGCCCGAACCGCAGCGGCATGCCGCGGTGCGGGCAGAGATCGGCGACCGCGAAGACCGCCCCGGCGCGGTCGCGGCCGAACAGGACCGGCTCGTCGAGGATGCGCTTGGCGAGTGTCTTGGCGGGCCGCAGGTCGCCGGCGGGGAGCGCCAGGTACCAGAAGTCCTTGAGCGGCGGGCTGGCGGTTTCCATGGGCGCGGCGCAGCTCTGCGGGCGGTTTCCAGACTGCGGCTGCTTAGCATGAAAGGCCGGATGTTGCGACAACCGGTCCCCGGCGCCATATCTCGCCTGATCCGCTCTAGCCTTGCCGTGTCTCCGGAGGAGGGGGAAAGGATGGAATCCCTGCCGAACGATCTCCAGGTCAACGACCCCAGCCAGCCTTTACCCAACGATCGGGCGCTGGTCCGCCTCGCCAGGAACGAGGAGAAAGTCAGGCGCGGATTCTGGCGCAAGGTGCGTCGGACTGTCGACCGCGTGCCGTTCCTGCAGGAGGCGATCGCCGCCTACTATTGCGCGCGCGATCCCAAGACGCCGGTTCAGGTCAAGGCAGTCCTGCTGGGCGCGCTCGCCTATTTCATCCTGCCGGCCGACCTCATCCCCGACATCATCGCCTGGTTCGGCTTCGGCGACGATGCGACGGTGCTGTTTGCCGCCATCCAGACCGTCTCGCCGCACATCAAGGACGAGCACCGCAACAAAGCCCAGGCCAGGATATCCGAGCTCAGCGGTGCTCCGCTCGGCGACGAGGCCTCCTGATCTCGCTTTAGGGAAGCGATTTCGGCGTTTCGATCGCCGACGCCACGGTCGCGCGATGACGCGCCACCTGGGCCTCGCGTCGAGCGATATAGATCGCCGAGCCGGCGATCGCCCCCGCCCCCACCCAGGTCCAGATATCCGGCACCTCGCCGAAGAACAGAAAGCCGATCGCAGCGACGAAGGGCAGGCGCGCATAGTCGAAAGGAATGATCGCCGAGGCGTCGCCATGGACATAGGCGCGCGTCAGTAACAGGTGCGCGAGCGAGCCGACCAGTCCGATGCCGACCATCATCGACAAGGCCGCGCCGCTTGGCCATTGCCAAACAAACAGCGCCGGCACGAAGGACAGCGGCGTGAGGATCAGGTTCATATAGAAGACCACCGTCTCGGGGGAATCACTGCCGGAGAGCTTCTTTACCGTCAGCACCGAGCCGGCCATGAAGACCGCCGCCACGATGGGCAGCGCCATCGCCGGCTCCAGCTCGGCGAAGCCCGGACGCAGGATGACGATCACACCGAGGAAGCCGACCGCGGTGGCGCTCCAGCGTCGCGCCCGCACCACTTCGCCCAGCACGATGGCGGCACCCACCGTCGCGAAGAGCGGGACGGTGAAATTGAGCGCCGTCGCCTCGGCGAGCGGCAGCAGCGCGAGCGAGGAGAACCAGGTCAGCATCGCGGCGAGGCCGAGGACCGAGCGCAGCAGCTGCAGGCCGGGCCGGGTGGTCTTCCAGCCCGCCCGCCCCGCCCGGAGCAGCCAGGGCAGGGTGAAGAGCAGCGCGAAGACGTTGCGGAAGAAGGCAATCTCGAAGGGATGCAGCTCGCTCGACACCTCGCGCACCAGGGCGTTCATGATGGAGAAGCCGAAGGCCGCTCCGGTCATGAAGAGGGCGCCCCTGATCGGTCCCGGGATAGCAGCCAGGCGTTGGGAAAGTTCGGCGGAGGACGGCATTGCGGCCATTCTGCCCTGCCGCCCGGAGAAGCGTCACTGTCGTTATCGCGCGCCGGGGTCCCGCCTGCCGCATGACGGACGGTCGGGGGTTGGCAGTCTTGCGAGCGCTTCGTCATACTGCCGAGGGAGAGGGCGGCCGGGTCCGCCGGCTGGAGAAAGAATGCTGAGCGCGTCAGCCAGTGCCGAGCCGCTGTGGCAGCCGTCGGAAGCGCGTTTGCGCGCGGCCAACCTGACCGCCTTTCTGGAAGCGGTGCGGCACGACTGGGGTGTGGAGCTCGGCGGCTATTGCGCGCTCTATGCCTGGTCGATCACCGAGATCGAGCATTTCTGGCGATCGGTGTGGCGCTTCGGCGGTGTGATCGGCGACTTGAACGATACGCCGGCCCTGGCGGACGGCGACAAGATGCCGGGCGCCCGTTTCTTCCCCGCAGCACGGCTCAACTTCGCCGAGAACCTGTTGCGCCGTCGCGACGACAGCGATGCGTTGGTGTTCTGGGGCGAGGACAAGGTGAAGCGCCGCATCAGCCACAAGGCGCTCTACGACAGGGTCTCCCAGCTCGCCAAGGTGCTGGCCGCCGAGGGGGTCGGCGAGGGCGACCGGGTGGCCGGCTTCCTGCCCAACATGCCGGAGGCCGTGATCGCCATGCTGGCGACGACCTCGCTCGGCGCGGTCTGGTCGTCCTGCTCGCCCGACTTCGGCGTTCAGGGTGTGCTCGACCGCTTCGGCCAGATCGAGCCCAAGGTTCTCTTCTGTCCTGACGGCTATCGCTACAACGGCAAGGCGCACGACTCTCTGGCGCGGGTCGCCGAGTTCGCGCGCGCGCTGCCTAGCGTGAAGCGCATCGTCGTGGTGCCCTATCTGAAGGAGCGCCCCGACCTGACGCCGCTTGCCGCTCTTCCGGCGGTGGCGCTGCCCGACTATCTGGCGGCACAGCCGGCTGGCGAGATCGCCTTCAAGCGCGTCGCTTTCAACGCACCGCTTTACATAATGTATTCCTCCGGCACGACCGGTGAGCCCAAGTGCATCGTCCACGGCGTCGGCGGAACCCTGATTCAGCACCTGAAGGAACACCTGCTGCTGTGCGACGTGAAGCCCGGCGACCGGGTGTTCTACTTCACCACCTGCGGCTGGATGATGTGGAACTGGCTGGTCTCGGCGCTCGCGGCCGAAGCGACGCTGCTGCTCTACGACGGGTCGCCCTTCTATCCCGACGGCAACATCCTTTTCGACTTCGCCGACGCCGAGGCGATGACGCTGTTCGGCACCTCCGCCAAGTACATAGACGCCCTGAAAAACGCCAAGCTCGCCCCGATTTCGACGCACGAGCTGAAGTCATTACGCACGATGACTTCGACCGGCTCGCCGCTGGTGCCCGAGGGCTTCGATTACGTCTACCGGCATGTAAAGCAGGACATCTGTCTTTCGTCGATCGCCGGCGGCACCGACATCGTCTCCTGCTTCGTCGCCGGCAATCCGCTGGGGGCCGTGTGGCGCGGCGAGATCCAGGCGCGCTGTCTCGGCATGGCGGTCGAGGTGGTCGACGACAGCGGCAAGGCGGTGCGCGGCCAGAAAGGCGAGTTGGTTTGCGTGCGTCCCTTCCCCTCGATGCCGGTCGGCTTCTGGAACGATCCCGGCGATGCGCGCTATCGCGCCGCCTATTTCGAGCGCTATCCCAACATCTGGCATCACGGCGACTATGTGATGCTGACTGAACACGACGGGGTGGTGATCTACGGCCGCTCTGACGCCACGCTCAATCCCGGCGGAGTCAGGATCGGCACCGCCGAGATCTACCGCCAGGTCGAGCAGCTCGAAGAGGTCGAGGAATCGCTGGTGATCGGCCAGGACTGGCAGGGCGACGTGCGGGTGGTGCTGTTCGTGCGCCTCAAGCCCGGGGTCAATCTCGACGAGGCGCTGGCCACGAAGATCAAGCATCGCATTCGCGGCGGCACGACGCCGCGCCACGTGCCGGTCAAGATTCTCGAAGTGAGCGACATCCCGCGCACCAAGAGCGGCAAGATCGTCGAGCTCGCGGTGCGCGAGGTGGTGCACGGCGGCGACGTGAAAAACCTCGAAGCGCTCGCCAATCCGGGAGCGCTGGAGCATTTCCGCAACCGGCCGGAGCTTGCGACCAGCTAAATTCGTGTAAACTCCTCCATCCCTACACGCCCCAGGTAGATGGCCAAGTATGTTTTCGTAACAGGCGGTGTAGTTT
>JBOHKJ010000084.1:0-8002 GCA_050728975.1 Kiloniellales bacterium
TCCACGGCGGCCGAGGCCGAAGGGCAGCCTCAGGCCTCCGCCCCCCAGACCGCCTCCGGCACCGCGCCGGTCCTCGATATTCTGGCTTCTCCTGCCGCTTCTCCAGCGCATGCCGCCCTCGTCGCTCTGCGAGCCCGATCGTAGACTCCGGATCGGCCGTCTCAGTTCCAAGGGGGGATGAGGCCTTTCCGAGGAGGGCTAGGACCCCCCGTCGGCTCGGTGCTGCCTGAAGCTTAGACCCTTGACGTCGTCTTGGAAGCTGCGATCTGGCGCCGGCCGCGGAATTGCATCAAGGTCATGGGGTCGCAAGAACAGAGGACGACTCATGCCGGGCGCAAAGGAAACGCCTATCTGCACCGCCGATCTGGTCGACAAGCACAAGGACCGGGTCCGTAGCTGCCTGCTGCAGTTTCACGACTTCGGCGGGAGCAAGGCGTTCTTCGGCCGCATCCGCACGATCGCCTGCATCGAGGACAATGCGCTGGTGAGGTCCCTGTTCTCGGAGCCCGGGGAGGGCTGCGTGCTGGTGGTCGATGGCGGCGGCTCTTTGAAAAGCGCCTTGATCGGCGACGTGCTGGCCGAGCTGGGGCGCAGCAGCGGCTGGGCCGGCGCGGTCGTCAACGGCGCAGTGCGCGACATCGTCGCGCTCGGGACGCTGAGCTTCGGAGTGAAGGCGCTCGGCTCCAATCCCATGACCAGCTCCAAGACGGCTGCCGGCGGAACCGACGTGCCGGTGGTCTTCGGCGGCGTGCTGTTCGGGCCGGGGGAGTGGATCTATTGCGATCCCGATGGCGTCCTGGTCAGCGAGAATAGCCTGGCATTGTAACTCGCGGGCTTCAGCGGCGATCGGCCGTCAGGATCAGCCAGCAGAGCGCATCGAAGGGAAGGCGCTTGCCGGCGGCGACCCAATCCGGCTGGACGGCTTGCAACCCCGGATCGGATACGAGGACCTTCTCGCAGCTGACGCCGGTGACGCGATAGCCGGCGGGCTTGGCTGCGGCGCTGGTGGCCGCGAGAATCTCGGGCTCCGCGAGCAGGCCGGCCGCGAAGCTGTTGAGCGTTGCGCCGTTGTTCGGCTTGCCGGTCGCGGTCGACCAATCTGCGCTCCGGGCCGCGGCGTCCGCGAGGTGGCGGCTCAGCCATTCGTAGTCGACGATCCGCCCGAGGAAAATCGAGCGGTAGACGATAGGTCCGCCCTCTGCCTCGAGCGCCGAGAGCGACCGGGCGAGGGCATCCAAGGTATCCGCCCGCTCGAGGCGGCAGGAGAGGCCCGCTCCCGCCGGCTTCTCCAGCCGCAAGGCGATGGTTTGCCATTGGGCGTCGGCCGTGACCTGGGCGGTGCAGCCTTGCGCCGCTCCGCGATAGAGGACGACGCTGTCGAGGACGACGCTGTCGGCAGCCGCCGGACCTGCGGTCAGCAATGCCAGCAGCGCGGCGACAACGCCGATGCGATGTCTCGTCATGACAGCTCCTTCGCTGGCCATAGGTCGGCGGTGCTCGCGCAAAGGTTCTCCTGGATAGCATGAAATCGCGAATGGCGGGCGAAAGGGGGAGCGCCAGGTCCGGCGGCGGCTCCCGCGGCGGAACAAAGTGCGGCCAACGGCGGTCGGATTCTCGACGCCCCCTGAAGGAGCGGAAGAATGTCGGAATCGAAAAAGCGGCCACTCTTGCCGGCCTGCGTTCTGTTGCTTGCCTTGGGCTTCGCGATGTCCGGCTGCGCGGCCGCGGGATTGGCGGCGCTCGGCGCCGCCGGAGCTGCGGGCGGCTACGAGGCCTATCAGTACTCGGAAATGGATCAGGTCGAGGACGCCTACCGGAACGGCGACATCGATCGCGAGGAGTACGAGGCCCGCAGGGAGCAGATCGAGGACAGCTCGATCGTTCAGTAGCCTGTCGGTAGCCGGGCGCTCGACGTTCAGCCGTCCGACGGCTGCGGCTCTTTCTGGAGCGCGGGGTTGCGCAGGTAGCCGGGTCCGACCACGGTCGGCGCGCTCGGCAGGATCGACTGGTCGGCGCTGGAGCGGAACGAGGTGTTGTAGCTCGCGAGAAGCTCCCGGTCGCCCGCCGACAGCAGTCGCAGCTCCACCTTGTAGTCTCGTCCGGCCACCACGCCCTTCACCGGCGGCGAGTGGAAGCTGAACTCCTGCCGATAATCCTTCGCGACCTGGGTCACGACCAGCGGCGCACCGCCGCTCGGATCCTCGAATTGGGCCTCGAGGATGGTCCCCTCCGGAATTTCGCGCAGCGGCCGAGCGACGAAGCCGTAAAAGACCTCGGCAATCCGATAATTGAACATGAAGCCACCGCCGGCGAACTCCAGGTAGGGCTCGTCGCTCGACTCGTCGCAGGCGCCGAGCGCCAAGACGAAAGCGGCGGCGGCCAGAACCAACAGGCGTTTCATTGGCAGGGCGCTCCAGGAAAAAAGTATCGAGTCGTGCGGCTAGAAACCGTCTAAACGACGTTTAACAGTTAGTTTCGCCCTTCCGGCCGACTTCGTCAACCGGGCCCGCCGGAACGCTCCCGGCGATAGCGGCGGCGCGCCTTGGCGCGATTGCCGCAGGTCAGCATGTCGCACCACAGCCGGCGCCCGGATTTGCTTCGGTCGACGAACAGCCAGTGACAGCTTGGGCAGGCCTTGAGCCGCTCGAGCCGCGGCGAGAAGGCGAGGCGGACCGCGGAGTGCGCGATCAGGGCCCGGAACGCAAGCCTGGTTCCTCTTGCGGCCTGCGGCGCGAGGCCCACCTCCGAGAGCTCGAGCTGCGACCCGGCCTCTTCGAGCGCGGCGCGATAGAGTCCCAGCAGCTCGCGCAGGGCGGCGGCCGGCGGCGAGTGCCCTGCGGCCAGCGGCCTGAACAGCTCGTCGACGCAATCGCGCAGCCGGCGCGCTCGCGCCACGAAAGCCCGGGCATCGGGAATCCCGCGCGCGGCGATCTCTCCCTCTCCGTCGCCCCGCAGCGCGAAGTCGTTCGCGCTTGCCGCCCAACGCCGCAGGTCGGTCGCGCTCTCGATACGGTCGTAACGCCGCGCGGGATCGGCCGGATAGGTCACCGTGTTGGCAAAATCCAGACAGACGGCACCGCCGACGAACTGGCGCGGCGTCCACTCGAAGCCCATCGCTCGTCTCATCGCCATTCGGCCATATAACCATATTAGCGTTGTTGTATGGATAGGCCTCGTGTACCCCTGTGGACGAGGGCGAGCGGCGGCAGCCGGCCGGCGCCCGTCCGCGGCTTGCGTTACCGTACTATTTGCACTGTTTGCCTCCGTCCCTGCAGGCTCGATGATCAGGCGCCTCGTTCCGCTTGCCGTAGTGCCGGCGCTGCTCGTCCCGATACTGTTCGCTGGGGCGGCGCTCGCCGCCACCGACGGCGCCGCCAACCCGCCGCTGCCCGCCAGCGCGGGCTGGGAGACCAGCGCGCTCTATCTCCTGCAGCAGTGCATCAACGCGATCGTGGTCGGCACCTTCTATGGCCTGCTCGCGGTGGCCTACGTCCTGATCTATGGCATCACCAACCGGATCAACCTGTCGTTCGGCGCCTTTGCCATGTGGGCCGGCTGCAGCTTCGTTCTCGGCGCTCTGGTGGTGTCGCTGATGCTGCCTTACGGGCTTGCAGTCACTCTGCTGGCGGCGCTCGCCTACGCGCTCGCGAATACCGTCTTACTGGGCGTGGTCCTGCAGCGCGGCGTAGTCCGGAGGCTGGTGCGCGTAGATTCGCTGGCCATGTTGGTCGCGACGATCGGCCTGGCGATCGTGCTCGAGGAGATCATGCGCATCGCCAACAGCGGTCGCGAGCGTTGGCTGTCGCCGGTGTTGAGCGAGCCGATCCTGCTCGTCCGTTCGAGCCTCTTTGCGATCCAGGTGACGGCGATGCAGCTCCTGGTCGTCGGTGGCGCGACGCTGCTCGCGCTGGCCCTGATCGTCTTCATGGCGCGCCACCGCTTCGGCCGGCTCTGGCGGGCTTGCTCCCAGGATCTGCGCATGGCCGAGCTCTGCGGCATCGATACCGACCGGGTATTGCTCGGAGCCTTCGCGCTCTCCTCGGCTTACGCGGCCGGTTCCGGCGTGCTGATCGGGCTCTACTACGGCAACGTCAACTTCTACATGGGCACCGTGCTCGGACTCAAAACCCTGCTGGCGGCGGTCATCGGCGGCCTGACCTCGGTCACCGGCGCCTTTGCCGGGGCGCTCCTGCTCGGATTTCTCGAGTCGCTCTGGTCGGCCTATTTCAGCGCCGAATATCGCGACGTCGCCGTCTTCGGGATCATGGCCTGCCTGATGATCCTGAAACCCGACGGTCTGCTGGCACCGTCGCGCCGCAACCTGCTTCAGCCGTAAGCGCCGCGTAGTGGTTTACTCGGTCGCTTCGGCGTCGCGCTGAATGACTGGCTTCGTCTCGGCTGCTGGCGCCCAGAGCCAGGCGAAGAGCGCAAGCGCGAGGGCCGCGCCCAGGCACTGCGCAACCAGGAAGGCCGGCACCGCCGCCGGCGCGATGCCGGAGAAGCTGTCGGTGAAGGCGCGCGCAACGGTCACCGCGGGATTGGCGAAGGAGGTCGAGGCAGTGAACCAGTACCCGGCGCTGATGAAGAGACCGACTGTATAGGGGACCGCCCGCGGCCGGACCTTCAGCGTTCCGAGGATTGTCAGCAGGAGTCCGAAGGTTGCGACCAGCTCGGCCAGCCACTGGCCGTTGCCGCCGCGCTGCTGCAGCGAAAACTGGTAGAGGGGCTCGGCGAACATGGCATGCGCGAGGGCGGTGCCGGCGAGACCACCCAAGATCTGCAGGCCGCCATATAGCAGAGCTGGACCCGGCGCGATCTCGCGCCGTAGGGCGAAGGCCAGCGTTACCACAGGATTGAAATGTGCGCCGGAGACCGGGCCAAAGATCAGGATCAGCACCGTCAGGATGGTCCCGGTCGCGAGCGTATTGCCGAGAAGGGCCAGAGCCAGATTGCCGTCGGCCAGACGCTCGCCCATGATGCCCGAGCCGATCACCGCAGCTACCAGCAGGCCGGTTCCCAGCGCCTCGGCGGCGAGGCGCCGCGGAAGATCGAATGCCGGCATGGATGACTCATGTTTCCTATTGCATCGCCATGTCGTCGCTGCTGCCGATTCGGTCCAGGCGTCGCTTGAGAGCGAGCCGGTCGAGCGAAGGGAAGGGCAGGTTGGCGAAGATCGAGATGCGGTTGTTCAGGATGCGATAGCACTCGGCGAAAGCGGCGCGTTTCACCGCTTCGTGGCCCGCCGCGGCTGCCGGATCGGGGAGGCCCCAGTGGGCGGTCATGGGCTGGCCCGGCCAGACCGGGCAAGGCTCGGCGGCGGCCTGGTCGCAAAGCGTAAAGACGAAGTGAAACTCCGGCGCGGATGGCTGGCTGAGCTCCTCCCAGCTCTTGGAGCGAAGCCGTTCGGTCGGGTGGTTCAGCCGTCGCAGGAGCGCAAGCGCGTAAGGGTGAATCCTGCCCTTCGGAAGGCTGCCGGCGCTGAAGGCCCGGAACTTGCCGGCCCCGACGCGTTCCAGAATGGCCTCTGCCATGATGCTGCGCGCCGAATTTCCGGTGCAGAGGAAAAGTACGCTGTAAGTCTTTTGGGCCATAGCGGCTCACGCCCGCTTTTTTCCGGCGACGGCAAGTTGAGCCAGCGCGCCGCAAAGCTCGGGGCGGCCCTGACAGCAATCCTCACTCAGGAACGCAAGCAGCCGCCGCATGCCGTCGAGCTCCGGCCCGTAACAAATGTTGCGCCCCACCCGCCAGGAGCGCACAAGGCCGGCGCGCTCCAGCCGGGCGGCGTGGAACGATAGCGCGGAGGGCACGATCCCCAGCCGCTCGGCGAGCGTGCCGGCGCTGAGGCCGGTGGGGCCCGCCCGAACCAGCAGTCGGAAGAGGGCGAGCCGGTGCTGCTGGGCAAGCGCCGAGAGCGCGGCGAGGGCAGCCTGCTGATGCATATTTATACTATTCAAGAAATATTGAAATATATCCAGCAAAATCGAATCCTTACTTTGCCCGCGGGCGGGTAGGTATACCGCATTTCTGCTTGACTCTCGGGCATTTGCCCTTATACCTTGGCCAGGCTGAGCGCGGGGGGCGGAAACCCGGGCGCCCTTCGGCGTTGGTTCGAAACGGCGTTCTTCCGAGGTGCGTTTCGCGGCTGAGCCGCCCGTGCGGGCGGGCGGGGCCGTCCGGGAAAAGGGACAAAGCGGCAGCTCTGCCAAAACTGCCCTTGACCACTGCCATAATTCTCAAGCCGTTGATCCAAAAGGCTTCTGTTGTCGAGGAAAGCTGCTCAAGATGTCGCGAATGGCCACACAGGTATCGGAAGGGGTCACTCAGGGTGCCGGAAAAGATCGCCGCCGCGACCCTTACCGCCCGCGCCGCACCGGCCTTCAGGCGGAGGTCGGAAAAACCGGCAACTCGGCGAAAAGGGGCCCCTTGCTAATTGCCATAATTGCCGGTCAAGCCTTTGAACAAGAATGCTTTTCCCGCGACGAAAATACCCGGGGATTGCCAAAAATGGCACCACAAGCGGCGGCAAGGATCGGCGCCGGATCAATGGCCACCGCAGTCACCCGCGCGGCGCGGGCGGTCCCGGCCATCGGCCGCTTGCTCTGTCGACAATCAGGGCCCCCGCGCTTTGGCGCTCCAGGCGTCGCGGGCGCTCGGCTCCGTGCCGGAATGCTTGATTCCATGGCGGCCGCTTGCCCCCGGTTGACTCGTCAAGCCACCGGTGGAACCATGCCATGCGCTGTTTTGTAGACAATTTCGGGAAACTACTTCCGGCGCGGCGGCGATTCGCATCGCGAAGGCCGAACCGGGGGCAAGAAGCGACAGGCTGCCTCGCATTGCGGTCAGCGGCGCCGAAATCTCCGGCGTTGCCGGTCCGCAGACGAAAGCGGTCGACAAGCTCGTGAATCAAGGGAGGAAAACATGAGCAGAGGGCAGGGGCTGACGCCCCTCAGGATTGGCGGCCTCGCGCTGGCGCTGGCTGGCCTCACGATCGCCGGGACGGTGGCCCTGGCGCAGGACAAGTTTCCCTCGAAGCCGATCGAGGTGGTGATCCATTCGGCCTACGGCGGCGGCACCGACGTCACCGCCCGCATGATGATGATCCGAACCCGCAAGGAGCTCGGCGTCGATATGGTCGTGGTGTCCAAGCAGGGCGGGTCGGGCGCGGAAGCGCATCAGTACGCGCTCGGCAGGGAGAAGGATGGCTACACCATCCTCGCCCTGACCGAGAGCCACCTCTACACGATCGCGCGCGGCAAGTCGCCGCTCACGATCGACGACGTGGTGGGCGTCGCGCGCGCCATGGAGGACCCGACCTTCATCGCGGTCGGCTCCGACAGCCCCTACAAGTCGCTCGAGGACATCATCGCCGCCTCCAAGGACAAGGCGCTCAACTGGGGCGTCGCCCAGGTCGGCGGCACCGAGCATATCGGCCTTGCCCAGTTCGCCAAGGCGGCCGGCATCAAGTTCAAGGTCGTGCCGTTCGGCAGCGGCGGCCAGATGATCCAGGCCCTGATGTCGGGGGCGATCGACGCCACCCTGCCGAACGTCAGCGAAGGCGGGTCGCAGATCCAGGACGGCACCTTCAAGGCCTTGGCGGTGATGAACGAGACGCGTCTCAAGGCGTTTCCGGACGTTCCCACGACCTTCGAGCTCGGCTTTCCGGTCAAGACCGCGACGACCCGTGGCTACTGGGTGCTGAAGGGGACGCCGGAGGACCGCATCAAGATCCTGTCGGACGCCATGGTGAAGGCGATGAAGCACGAGGTCTTCGCCAACTATCTGAAGAGCTCGGGCCTCAACCCCGAGGAGAGCGTCGCCGGCTACGAGGTCTGGGACAAACAGATCAAGGCAAACTACGCCCAGGCCGAAGAGGCGCTGCGCGAATTGGATTTGCTGAACTAGCCGCCGTCCGGCGGCCTCGCGCTGGCGCGACGCTTGCGCCCGCGGTAGAAGCGCCGGACCGATTTCCAGTGCGGAGGGGAGCGTCGAACGGCGTTCCCCT
>JBOHKJ010000085.1:0-5123 GCA_050728975.1 Kiloniellales bacterium
CCCCACGGCAGCCGGGAGTTGTCCCACGCCACGACTTCGCCAAAACGCGTTGCGCTACAACCATAAATAGCTCATCATAGGGTGTTATTCGGGGCCCGGTAGTATTCTTTCGCTCTACCATATCGCCGGCCTATTGCTCACACGCGACGCTGCTCTCGCCGCACCGCTGCCGGGAGCCGTGAATGGTCAATCCATTCAAGTCGTTCTGGATTTTCGCTTCGTCTCTGCGACATCTCTTCGAAACGACCGCGACGCCCATGGACCTTGGACTGCGACAGGGCACGCGCGACGCCAAGAGGCTGCGCTTCCGGCCCAATCCGCCTCCGCGCCTTACCGATCGGCAGGCCGTGGACTGGCTGGTCGGCTACTACGAAGGCTTCTGGAGCGAGTAGGGCCGGTGGCATTCTTTCAACGTTATTATCTCGTCATCCTATTGCTCATACTCGACGCCGCTTTGGCGGCGCTCGCCTATCTGGCCTTCATGCACTGGGCTGGGTCCTGGCTGATCGAACTAGGCTTGCTGTGACAAACGGGATCAGGTGGCAGAGATCTTCCCCTCCGATAGCTGATTCCTGTCTTCTGTATTCTGACCTTCCTCTACCGCGTCGGGATCGAGCGCCGCCATCGTGGGCGCGGTCGAGGTGAGATCGAACTCGTTGCGGATCTCCTCCGGCGCCCGCGCCCGCACGACGCTGCGCCACAGCGCGAAGCTGGCGAGCAGGAAGTGGGCGGCGGCGGTGGTGGCGAAGAGTCCGGGCGGCCCCATGCCCTTCATGGCCGCCGAGGCCACGAGCGGGCCGACCACCGAACCGATGCCGTTCATCAGCAGCAGGCCCGAGGCGACCTCGACGACTTCGCCCTTTCCCGCGTGGTCGAAGGCGAGCGCGGCGGCGATCGAGTAGACCGGCATCGAGCCCACGCCGAACAGCAGCCCGAAGCCGATGAGCTGCCAGGGTCCCTTGCCGCCGAAGAAGATTAGGCAGGCGGCGGCGGCCACGGAAAGGATGCAGGCTCCGATCATGACCTGGCGGCGGTCGACGCGGTCGGAGAGCCGGCCGAGCGGATAGAGTGCCAGCGCGCCGCCCAGCGCGCCGGCCGACATGAAGATCGCGATGTCGGTGGGGTCGCCGCTGTAGCGCCCGGCATAGACCGGCCCCAGCGACCAGAAGGCGCCGCTGGAAACCCCGGCGATCAGCACGCCGATCACGGCGCTCGGCGAGAGCCGGTAGAGCCTCGCCGGTTGCAGCTTGGCCTTGGCGAGCGGGGCCGGCTGCGGCGCCGAGGTGAGCGCGACCGGAACGGCGGCGATCGAAACCAGGATCGAGGCGAGCGCAAAGAGCGTGAAGCGCAGCGGGCTGTCGAAGACCAGCATCATCTGCCCGGCCACGATGACCGAGAGGTTGATCATGGTGTAGACGCCCATGATGGTGCCGCGGTTGCTGTTGTCCGCCTTGTCGTTGAGCCAGGACTCGATCACCACATAGAGCCCGGCGAAGCAGAAGCCGGTAAGCGCGCGCAGCAGCCACCAGCTCCAGGGCGTGACCCAGATGGCGTGCACCAGAGCCACGGTGGAGGCGATGGCGGCAAGCGCGGTGAAGACGCGGATGTGGCCGACCCGCCTGATCAAGGCGACGCCGCGCACGCAGCCGACCACGAAGCCGAGGTAATAGGCCGAGCCCATGACGCCGATGGAGAGCGCGTCGAAGGCCTCGAGGCTGGCGCGCACCGGCAGCAGTGTGCCCTGCAGGCCGTTGCCCATGATGAGCAGCGCGACAGAGAGCAGCAGCGCGGTGACGGGTGCGAAGGTCTTGGCCAAGCGATGCTCCGCCGCTTCGGCTCCTCCCGCTTCCTGGCAGGCTTCGGGCGGAGCCCCGGACGGCCGGAGCCTTACAGCAGCGGGCGAGGCGGTTCAACCCGAGGTCCAGAAGCCAGAGGACAGACGACAGGGAACAAGTTTCGGGCATTAGCTATCGGTATGCTGTCCCACCGATCCGATTCCCGTCTTCTGGGCTCTCTGCTCCAGCACCACCCAACCACCCTCGCGGGTTGCGCTCTTTCTCTTCTCCCTCTCCGTCCCCTCTTGCGGCGCGTGTCGCCGCGAGTGGCGACGGGCGGGTGGAGAGAGGTGCGCTTTCCTTTTTCTTCCTCTCCACCCCCGGGGGTGGAGAGGGTCGGGGCGAGGCGCGGGAATCGCGCTGCGAGCCCACCTCTCCCGGCTCGTTGCACTCGCCACCCTCTCCCCCCTGAAGGGCTGAGAGGGTAAACACATTGAGCGCGGCAGTTCCGCGCAACGGTCGGGCGCGGTGCGAGGGGCAGGGGATAGGCGATGAATTCGGCGCTGTGGGGGCTGATGGCGGCGCTGAGCTGGGGCAGCGCCGACTTCATCGCGCGCTTCACCGGCCGCGCGCTGGGGCCGCTGAGCGCGCTCCTCGCCATGCTGTCGGTCGGCGCCGTGGTGATGACCGGCGCGCTCTGGTGGCGCGGCCTCGCCGTGGTCTGGACCTTGCCCGGCGCGCTGCTGCTGATCGCGGCCGGTGTCGGCACCATGGTGGCGACCCTGCTGCTCTACTGGGGGCTGGCGCGCGGGCCGGTGACGGTGGTGGCGCCGATCGTCGGCGGCTATCCGGCGCTCAACGTCGCCTTCGCGGTGCTGCTCGGCGTGCGCCCCGATGCCATCGAGTGGGCGGCGATGGCCGCCGTGCTGCTCGGCGGGCTTGTGGTGGCGCGCAGCGCCGGTGCCTTCGAGGAGAGCGGCGCCTACAGCCGCGAGGGCCTGCGCAAGACGCTTCTGATAGCGCTCGCGGCGGCCTTCGGCTTCGCGGCGACGGTGGCGGCCGCGCAGGAGGCGATCCCCTATTTCGGAGAGCTCGAGACCGTGGCGCTCTCGCGCTGGGTGAGCGTGGCGGCCTGTCTCGTTCTCTTCGCCGTCAGGCGCGAGCGCCCGGGCGTGCCGGCGCGCTGGTGGCCGCTGCTCGCGCTCCAGGGACTGCTCGACGCCGCCGCTTACGTGACGCTGCTGCTCGGCAGCGTCGGCGAAGGCAAGGCGATCGCGGTGGTGGTGGCGAGCGGTTTCGGCGCGGTCACCGTGATCCTGGCGCGGATCTTCCTGCGCGAGGCCATGACCGTAACGCAGTGGCTCGGCATCGCGCTGATCGTCGGCGGTGTCGCCGTGCTGGCAGGGCAGGGGTAGGGGCGCTTCGCCTCAAGCGCAAGCCCGCCTAACCCCCGCCCGCCGCGAAGCTGACCGCCTCCTCGGCGGCGCGGACCAGCGCCCGGGCCTTGTTGAGCGATTCCTCATACTCGGCCTCGGGGTCGCTGTCGGCCACCACGCCGCCGCCGGCCTGGATGAAGACCATGCCGTCCTTCACCAGCGCGGTCCTGAGCGCGATGCAGGTGTCCATGGCGCCGCTGGCGCCGAAGTAGCCGACCGCCCCGGCGTAGAGCCCGCGCCGCTCCGGCTCCAGCTCCTCGATGATCTCCATCGCCCGCACCTTGGGCGCGCCCGACACCGTACCGGCGGGAAAGCCGGCGATCAGCGCGTCGAGCGCGGTGAAGCCTTTGCGCAGCCTGCCGACCACGTTGGAGACGATGTGCATCACGTGGCTGTAGTACTCGACCTGGAACTGCTCGGTGACGCGCACCGTGCCGACCTCGGCGACGCGCCCCACGTCGTTGCGCCCGAGGTCGAGCAGCATCAGATGCTCGGCGCGCTCCTTGGGGTCGGCCAGCAGCTCGGCGGCGAGCGCCTTGTCCTCCTCGTCGTTCACGCCGCGGCGCCGGGTGCCGGCGAGCGGGCGGATGGTGACCTCGCCGTCGCGCAGCCGCACCAGGATCTCCGGCGAGGAGCCGACGATCGAGAAGCCGCCGAAATCGAGGAAGAACAGGAACGGCGAGGGATTGAGCCGGCGCAGCGCGCGATAGAGCGCGAAGGGCGCCAGCTTGAAGGGAATCCGGAAGCGCTGCGAGGGCACCACCTGGAACACGTCGCCGGCCAGGATGTACTCCTTGGAGCGCTCGACCATCCCGTGGAAGGCCGCGCGCGACATGTTGGGCTTGGGTGCCGGCAGCGGATGGGCGGCATCGAGCGGCTCGCGGCGGTAGGGCAGCGAGCGCGCGAAGTCGGTCGCGATGTCGGCGAGCCGGGTCAGCGCCTGGTCGTAGGCCGAGCGCGCGTCGGTCGCGGTCGCGGGCCAGACCGGCGTCACCACCGTCACCTGGTCCTCGACCCGGTCGAAGATCGCGACCACGCTGGGGCGGAGGAAGATCGCGTCGGGAATGCCGAGCACGTCGGGAGTGCTCTGCGGCAGGCGCTCCATCAGGCGCACCATGTCATAGGCCAGATAGCCGAACAGCCCGGCCGCCATCGGCGGCAGCTCTTTCGGCAGCGCGATCTTCGACTCTTCGATGAGCGCGGCGAGCGAAGCCAGCGCGCCCTTCTCCTCGGGCACGAAATCGGTCGGCGCGGAACGCGCCTTGCGATTGATCTCGGCCTTGTCGCCGGAGCAGCGCCAGACGAGGTCGGGCTTGAGACCCAGGAAGGAATAGCGGCCGATGGTGGCGCCGCCCTCGACGGACTCGAAGAGGAACGACATCGCGCGCCCTTCGGCGAGCTTGAGGAAAGCCGAGACCGGCGTCTCGAGGTCGGCGACAAGCCGGGTCGAGACCACCTGGGCCCGGCCGGACTCGTAGGTCCCGGCGAAGCTTTCGAAGTCAGGCGTTGCGCGCATTGCGCTCAGAAGCGGGCGAGCGTCTCGTCCACGAGACGTTGGTTGACGGTGGCGTCGTGCTTGCGCCGCAGGCCGTCGAGCAGCAGCACGAAGAGGTCGTCGCGCCGCGCGTCCGCCAGCCGCTCCTTCAGCTCCGCATAGGCCTCGCCCTCGTCGGGATCGGCGGCGACGATCTCGGTCAGCTTGGCCAGCAGCAGGTAGTCGTCGGCCTCGGCGATCACGCTGTCGCCGACCTTGGCGGAGAACAGGGCCGGCGGCAGGCTGCGCGCCGGATCGGCCGACGGCCCGCCGGAATCGCGCAGCAGCGGCTCGCTGGTTTTCAGCTCCAGCTTCTCGGCGGCGGCGACCGTTTCCAGGGTCGCGGCGCCGGCGAGCCGGTCGGCGAGCTGCTCGGCC
>JBOHKJ010000086.1:0-12669 GCA_050728975.1 Kiloniellales bacterium
GCCCGGATCGCCCGAAGCGGATGGTCCGCCGGCACCCGCGCCTCACAGCTCACATAGGAAAACAGAGCCCCGCTCTCGCGATCCTCGCCCCGCATCAAGGCCTCCTGGTCCGCAAATCCCCTGAACCGGAGAATCACGACCAAAAAACTATCGCGAGGACTTTTTCAGCAACCTGCTAGCCGAGCGCTTCCAGCTCGTCGATGAAACCGGCGACGACCGAGAGGCCCTTCGACCAGAAGGCCGGTTCGGAGGCGTCGAGGCCGAAAGGCGCCAGCAGCTCCTTGTGGCGCTTGGTGCCGCCGGCCTCGAGGAGCGCCAGATATTTCTCGGCGAAGCCGGCCTCCGACTGCTGGTAGATCGCGTAGAGCGAGTTCACCAGGCAGTCGCCGAAAGCGTAGGCATAGACGTAGAAGGGCACGTGAACGAAGTGCGGGATGTAGGTCCAGTAAGCCCGGTAGGCCTCGTCGAAGCGTAGCGCCGGCCCCAGGCTCTCGCTCTGGGTCGCCAGCCAGATCTCGCCGAGACGCTCGGGCAGCAGCTCGCCATCCTTGCGCTCCTCGTGCACCAGCGTCTCGAAGTTGTGCATGGCAATCTGGCGCACCACGGTGTTGAGCATGTCCTCGACCTTGGCCGCCAGCATGATCTTGCGCCGCTTGGGATCGCTCTCGCGCTTCAGCAGCGCCTGGAAGGTCAGCATCTCGCCGAACACCGACGCGGTCTCGGCGAGCGTCAGCGGCGTGTCGGCCATCAGCTGCCCCTGTGGCGCCGCCAGCACCTGATGCACGCCGTGGCCCAGCTCGTGGGCCAGCGTCATGACGTCGCGGGTGCGGCCCTGATAGTTCAACAGCAGGTAGGGATGAACGCTCGGCACGGTCGGATGGGCGAAGGCGCCCGGCGCCTTGCCCGGCCGCAGCGGCGCATCGATCCAAGGCTGCTCGAAAAAGCGGCCGCCGACCTCGGCCAGACGCGGCGAGAAGGCGGCATAGGCCGTCAGCACGGTTTCGCGCGCCTCCTCCCAGGCGATGACGCGGTCCTCGTCCTCGGGCAGCGGCGCGTTGCGGTCCCAATAGTCGAGCCTGTCGCCGCCCAGCCACCGGGCCTTCAGCGCATAGTAGCGGTGCGACAGCTGGGGATAGGCCGCCTTGACCGCCGCCACCAGGGCATCGACCACCTCGTCCTCGACGAAATTGGCGAGATTGCGCGACGAGACCGGGCGCGGAAAATGGCGCCAGCTGTCTTCGAGCTGCTTGTCCTTCGCCAGCACATTGGTGATCAGCGCGAAGACGCGCAGGTTGTCGCCGAGCACCCGGCCGAGCGACTTGGCGGCCGCCTTGCGAACCTTGCCGTCGCGGTCGGTTAGCTTGTTCAGGATCTCGGCGTTGGTGAGCTCCTTGCCGTCGAGCGGAAAGCGCAGCGCCGCCATGGTCTCGTCGAACAGGCGGGTCCAGGCGGCACGACCGGTCACCTGCTTTTCCAGCAGCAGCCGCTCGGCCTCGTCGGAAAGCTGGTGCGGGCGGAAGGCGCGCAGGTCGCGGAGCCAGGGTCGGTAGCGGGCGAGCGCCGGGTCGGCCAGCTGGCGCTCCAGCACCGACTCCTCCAGTCGATTGAGCTCGAGCGTGAAGAACAGCAGCGCGGCGGCGATGGCGGTCGTGCGTTCCTGCATCGACTGGTAGAAGCGGCCGGTCGCCGGATCGCTCATGTTGCCGGAGTAGACTAGCTGGGCGTAGCTGCCGATCCGGCCCAGGGTTTCCTCTATCCTCTCGAAGTCTGCGATGGCCGCCGCCAGCACCCTCCCGTCGTAGCCCGCGAGCCGCCCTTTGTGGCGGGCGGCGAAGCTGCCGGCCGCCGTCGTCGTGGCCTCGAGGTCGGCCTTCAGCGCCGCGGAATCCGGGCCGGGATAGAGATCGCTCAAATCCCAGGACGGCATCTGCCCCAAGCGGGTATCCTCGCCCGATGCGCTGGTGGTGTGATTGGCTTGCTTGGGCATCGCGGGCCCTCCTTGACCGCAAGCGATATAGGCCGCCATAAGGACTACGCCAAGGGCTAAGCCGGCGATCAAGACCGGCCAGGGGCGTCAGGGGAAACGTCACATGGGATACGACAGCTGGTCCAGCCTGCCGGCCATGTTCTTCGAGCAGGCGGCAAAGCTGGGGAATCGCAATTTCCTCTGGGCCAAACACGAGGGGGCGTACCAGCCGCTCACCTGGACGGAGGTCGCGGAGTCCGTCCGCGCGCTGTCGCGCGGACTGCGCGCGCTCGGGCTGCAGCGCGGCGACCGGGTGGTCCTGGTGGCCGAGAATCGTCCGGAGTGGATGATCGCCGATCTGGCGATCATGGCCGCCGGCGGGATCACGGTCCCGGCCTACACCACCAACACCGCGACCGACCACAGCTACATCCTGAACCACTGCGGGGCGCGCGGCGCCATCGTCTCCACCCGAGCGCTCGCCACCAAGCTGCTCGCCGGTGCGGTGAACGCGCCGGAATGCCGCTTCGTGGTGGCGATCGACGAGCTGGAGCGCGAACAGATCGCCCCGGTCTCGATCCATGCCTGGGCGGCGGTCGTCGCCAGCGGTCGCGATCTGGCCGACGACGTCGACCGGGTGGTGGCGGACATCGAGCGCGAGGAAGTCGCCTGCTTCATCTACACCTCGGGCACCGGCGGCGCGCCCAAGGGCGTGATGCTGAGCCATCGTGCGATTCTCACCAACTGCATGGGCGCCTATTACCTCCTGGAGGAGATCGGACTCGGCGACGAAGTCTTCCTCTGCTTCCTGCCCCTCTCCCACTCCTACGAGCACACCGCGGGACAGTTCTTTCCGATCTCGATCGGCGCCCAGATCTACTACGCCGAGGGCGTCGAAAGCCTGCTGACCAATCTCGCCGAGGCGCGGCCGACCATCATGACCGCCGTTCCACGCCTCTACGAAAGCATGCACCAGCGCATCCTGCGCGCGGTCGAGAAGCAGGGCGGCATGAAGCAGCGGCTGTTCGAGCTTGCCGAGCGTATCGGCCGCAAGCGCTATCGCGATCCCAGGAGCCTGAGCCTCGGCGAGCGGCTGCTCGATCTTCTCGTCGAGCGGCCGGTGCGCGGCAAGATGCGGGCCCGTTTCGGCGGCCGCCTGAAGGCCATGGTCTCGGGGGGCGCTGCGCTCAATCCCGACATCGGCATCTTCTTCACCGCGCTCGGCCTGCGCGTATTGCAGGGTTACGGGCAAACCGAGGCGGCGCCGGTGGTGGCCTGCAATCCGCCGCGCAGGGTGAAAATGGACACCGTCGGCCCGCCGCTGAAAGACGTCGAGGTCAGGATCGCCGAGGACGGCGAGATCCTGGTCCGCGGCGGCCTGGTGATGAACGGCTATTGGCAGGACGAGGAGGCGACGCGCCAGGCGCTGCGCGACGGCTGGCTCCACACCGGCGACGTCGGCGAGTTCGACGGTGACGGCTACATCAAGATCACCGACCGCAAGAAGGACATCATCGTGCTGTCCGGCGGCGACAACATCTCGCCGACCCGCATCGAAGGCTACCTGACGCTGCAGCCGGAGCTGGGCCAGGCCATGGTCTTCGGCGACAAGCGACCGCACCTGGTGGCGCTCCTGGTTCCGGACCCCGAGTTCGTCGAGCGTTTCGCCGCCGAGCGCGGCCTTCCCGCCGAGCTTGCAGTGCTGAGCGGCAACGACGACTTCCGCAAGGCGCTGGCCGTGATTGTCGAGCGCGTCAACCGGGAGCTCTCGCCGCTCGAGAAGGTGCGCCGCTTCGTGATTGCCGAGAGCGCCTTTACGGTCGAGAACGAGATGATGACCCCGACGCTGAAGAATCGCCGTCACGTCATCAAGAAGGCCTACGGCTCCCGGCTGGAAGCGCTCTACGAGCGCGGCTGAGCGGCCGCCGGGCCCTTTTCGGCGCCCGGATCGCGGCTCTCCCGCATTTCTCGCAAATGCGAAAATCTACAATGCAGTCAATACTTTAGAATTCTTTCAGAGAATCTGCCTAGGGTCGCGGCCCAATGGCTCCCCGGCTCCCGGCGGCGCGCCGCCGGCAGCATCGAGAAGGAACGAAGCAATGAGCGCGACTGCGATCCGCGAGGCAAAGACGCCGACCGACCTCGCCTTCACGCAGCCGATGCTCTATCGGCTGCGCGAGCTGCATCACCGCTTTTTGCGCCGCCAGCGCAACGGCAAGAAGGTGGTGCTGCGGGCCTGCGGCCTCACCCATCTCGACTTCACCGGCATGGATTTCTCCGAATCCGAGTTTCTGGCTTGCGACTTCAGCCGCTCGAAGCTGGTCAGAGCGGCGTTCTGTCGTGCGCAGCTTTTCGGCGCGCGCTTCGATGACGCCGACCTCAGCCATGCCAATTTCGAGAAAGCGGACCTGCGCGCGGCAACCTTCGAAGGTGCCAATTTGACCGCCACGCAGCTCCTCGGTGCCGACATGCGCGAGGGCACGCTGCTCGACGGCGCCAAATTCTCCCGCGGCCACGACGGCGTCTCCACCTTCAAGCGTGCGATCCTCGACGGCGCAAATCTGGCGGGCGCACGGCTGAAGAACGCGGATTTCACCGGCGCGCGCCTACACAAGACCGACCTTGCGGGCGCGGATCTGCGCGAGGCGCGGTTCCATGGCGCGGAGCTGTGCGACGTGAACCTCGAGGGCGCGCGCTTGACCGATGCCGATCTGCGGGGCGCCTGTCTTGCCGGTCAGAATCTGGATGCGATCGACCTTTCCAAGACACAGGTCGGAAAGCGCGTGACTCTGACCGCCGACGAGCTGACGCAGATCGTCGAGCGCCATCGCGACTGGGTGGCGAGCGGCGGCAAGAGCGGACGACAGGCCGACTTCTCCGGAAAGGACCTCTCGGGTCTCGATCTTTCCGGCGCCATGCTGGCGGTGTCCCGCTTCGAAGTCGCGACCCTGGTGGAAACGCGGCTCTCCGGCGCGTTGCTGGCCGCCGCCAATCTGCGCGGCGCCAATCTGCTCCGCGCCGATCTTTCGGAGGCCGACCTGCGTGGCGCCAATCTCAAGGACACCAACCTGCGCGAGGCCGCTATGGGCGACGCCCAGTTCGGGGAGCTGCCCGGCACCGGGCTCATGACGCTGCTGCAGGAAGAGCTCGGAGCCTAGAGCCGCGCGGTTCCGCAGGATTTATCTAAAGTTCGAAATATTTAATATTGCCAATAGTTTACACTCCATTCACCGCTGCGCTCTAGGCTGCCCCCCAGACCTGCCTCTCCCGGGCGCCGCCACCTTTCCGGCCGCCCTCACTCCGGCCAAGGCACCCGAGGCATGAGCGACCTCTCGCCACGCGAGCAGCGGATCCCGACCGAGCTGCGCATCACGCAACAGATGCTCTACCGGTTGCGCGAGCTGCATCTGCGCTACCTGCGCCGCCAGCGCGGTGGCATGAAGGTGGTGCTGCGCGCTTGCGACCTCACCACGCTCGACTTCACGGGGATGGATTTCTCCGACGCCGAGTTCCTGGCCTGCGACTTCACCCGCTCGGACCTCAACAGCTCGGTTTTCCGCCGCTCGCAACTTTTCGGCGCGCGCTTCGACGAAGCCAATCTGAGCTACGTCATATTCGAGAAGGCCGATCTGCGCGCCGCCACCTTCGAGGGCGCCAATCTCACGCAGGCCCGATTGAACGATGCCGATATCCGCGAGGGAACGCTGCTGGATCGCGATAAGTTCGAGCGCGGTCATGACGGTGTGGCGACGTTCAAGAGCGCGAAGCTGATTGGCGCCAATCTGGCGGGCGCACGTCTCAAAAGCGCGGACTTCGCCGGCGCCCAGCTCCATGCCACCGATTTCACCGGCGCCGACCTGCGCTCCACCCGCTTTCACGGCGCCGAGTTCCGTCGCGCCAAGCTCCAAGGCGCCCGCCTTACCGATGCGGACCTGCGCGGCGCCTGCCTTGCCGACCAGGATTGCAGCGAGATCGACCTCAGCAAGGCCCGCATGGCCGAGCCGCTGGCGCTCACCGCAAGCGAGCTGGTCAAGCTGATCGCCGAACACGACGAGTGGGTCGTCAGCGGCGGCACCAAGGGACGCCGCGCCGACTTCACCGGCAAGGACCTCTCGGGGCGCGACCTGAGAGGCGCCATGCTGGCGGCCGCGACGCTGGAGGTCTCGACCCTTGTCGGCGCCCAACTCGGCGGCGCCTTGCTGGCCGCCGCCAACCTGCGCGGCGCCAATCTGCTGCGCGCCAACCTGACCGGCGCCGATCTGCGCGGCGCCGACCTCCTCGACACCAACCTGCGCGACGCCGACATGACCGGCGCGCGCGTCGGTCAGCTGCCGGGCACCGGGCTTTTCACCATGCTGCAGGACAAGCCGACGGTCTTGAAAGGGTGCTAGGCCTTGCGCCCGTTCCACTCGCGGAACCAGCCGACGAAGCGCTTCAACCCCTCTTCGATCCCGGTCTTCGGCTCGAATCCGAGGTCGCGCCTGGCGCGGCCGATGTCGGCGTAGGTCGCCTCCACCTCGCCGGGCTGCATCGGCGCGAGCCGCCGCTCGGCCTTCCTGCCGCAGGCCAGCTCGAGGGCCTCGACGAAACGTCCGAGCGCCACCGGCCGGTTGTTGCCGAGGTTGTAGAGCCGGTGCGGCGGGCTTTCGCCGGCCGCTAGCGGACGGTCGAGCGCCGCCAGCACACCGGCCACCACTTCGTCGATATAGGTGAAGTCGCGCTTCATCCGCCCTTCGTTGAAGAGCGTGATGGGGCGCCCGTCGAGAATCGCCTCGGCAAAGCGCCAATAGGCCATGTCCGGCCGCCCCCAGGGTCCGTAGACCGTGAAGAAGCGCAAGCCCGTCGCCGGCAAGCCATAGAGGCGCGCGTAGGTCGCCGCCAGCAGCTCGCCGGCGCGCTTGGTGGCGGCGTAGATCGAGGTCGGTCGGTCGACCGGATCGTCCTCCGAGAACGGCAGCTTCTCGTTGGCGCCATAGACCGAGGAGGAGCTGGCGTAGACCAGCTGGGCGAGACGCGGCAGCCGGCGGCAGGCCTCCAGCACCTGGAGCTGACCGGTCACGTTGCTGTGGAGGTAAGCCTGGGGATTCTCCAGCGAATAGCGCACGCCGGCCTGGGCTGCCAGGTGCACCACCCCGGCGATCTCCGGCTGCGCGCCGGCGAGTGCCGCCAGCGCGCCGTCCTCGGCGATGTCGAGGCGCCGGAAGCCGAAGCCTGGCTGGCCCTCGAGGCGGGCGAGCCGCGCCTGTTTCAGGCCGGGATCGTAGTAGTCGTTGAGATTGTCGACGCCGATCACCCGCTCGCCGCGCGCCAGCAGCGCGTCGGCGACATGGAAACCGATGAAGCCGGCAACGCCGGTCACGAGCAGGGTCATAACGGACGGGTCCAATTCCCCTCAGTCCCGGCACCGTATTCGTGCGATGGTGGGACGATGGCTTTCACACTGCCTTTGCGAGTGGCCGGAAGTAAAGCAGGCTCGCGCTCCGTGCGGGCAGCCCGAATCCGAACGCTCGTCGTACTATTGCTTGTCCTCGCCTGCGCCTCGCGTGCCGGCCTGGCCACCGAGACGATCGAGCTGACGGTGGTGATCGCGGCGGTGCGCAGCGATCAGGGACAGGTGCGCGTGGCACTATGGGACCGCGCCGAGGGCTTCACCGACGACGACCTCTCGATCGGCGGCGAGGATGTCGCCGCGGCCGAGGGCGAGGTGGCCATACGCTTTGCCGGCCTCCCGCCGGGACGCTATGCCCTTGCCGCCTATCACGACGAGAACGCCAACGGCGAATTCGATCTGACCTGGATCGGCCTGCCCGGCGAGGGCCTCGGCTTCAGCAACGATGCCCGAATCTTCTTCGGGCCGCCGAGCTTCGAGGCCGCAGCGGTGGAGCTCGCGGGCAGCCAGCAGACCGTACGAATCGCGCTGCGCTACTAGAGCGGTATCCGTTCAGATCGAATCGGCGCTGCGCTCCTCATCCTTCGACAGGCTCAGGATTTCGACAGGCTCAGGATGAGGAGCTGAAGTGGAAGCCCTCATGCTGAGCTTGTCGAAGCATGAGGGCAGTATCGGTGACTACAATTGAACGGATTGTGCTCTAGACCGCGGCAGAACCGCGTGTGCGCTGCAGCGAGAGCTGCTGCTGCCGCCAGGAAGTTGCGCCCGGGCGCCGGCCGGGAGTCATTTACTGACGGCGGCTCGGCCAGCCGGACCCCTTACTTGCTTTCGCCGGAGATCGCCAGCCCAGCGATTGCCGAGCGGCCGGCCGGGGACTAACTTCCAAGGAGCGGCCCGGCGCGAGACAACACCACGCTCGCGCGGGCCGCGGAGGTTCATCATGGCTCTTGCCGCCGTCTCCCTCGACGACAAGTACCGGCTCCAGTCGGGGCGGATCTACCTGACCGGCACCCAGGCGCTGGTGCGCCTGCCGATCATGCAGCGCCAGCGCGACCTCGCGGCTGGGCTGAACACCGCCGGCTTCGTGTCGGGCTATCGCGGCTCGCCGCTCGGTGGCGTCGACCAGCAGTTCTGGGCCGCCACGCCCTTCGTCAAGGAGCACCACATCCACTTCCAGCCGGGGCTCAACGAGGACCTCGCCGCGACCTCGGTCTGGGGCAGCCAGCAGGGCGACATCTTCAAGGACTTCGACTACGACGGCGTCTTTGCGCTGTGGTACGCCAAGGGCCCCGGCGTCGACCGCTCGGGCGACGTGCTGCGTCACGGCAACATGGCCGGCTCGGCGCGCAACGGCGGCGTGCTGTTGCTGGCCGGCGACGACCACACCGCCAAATCCTCGACCACCGCCCACCAGTGCGAGTTGACCTTCGCCGACGCCATGATCCCGGTGCTCTCGCCGGCCGGCGTCCAGGAGTTTCTCGACCTCGGGCTGTTCGGCTGGGCGATGAGCCGCTATTCGGGCTGCTGGGTCGGATTCAAGACCATCGCCGAGACGGTCGACTCCTCGGCCAGCGTCTACGTCGATCCCGACCGCATCGAGATCGTGCTGCCGGGCGACTTCGAGCTGCCGGAGGGCGGTCTCAACATCCGCTGGCCCGACACGCCGCTCGAGCAGGAGGCGCGCCTCCATCGCTACAAGGTCTACGCCGCGCTCGCCTTTGCGCGCGCCAATCGTCTCGACCGGATCGTGCTCGACAGCCCCAAGCGCCGGTTCGGCATCGTCGCCTGCGGCAAGTCGTATCTCGACGTGCGCCAGGCGCTCGACGATCTCGGAATCGACGACGAGCTCGCCGCCGAGATCGGCCTCTCGCTCTACAAGGTCGCGATGCCCTGGCCGCTCGAGCCCGAGGGCGTGCGCAGCTTCGCCGAGGACCTGGAGGAGATCCTGGTCGTCGAGGAAAAGCGGGCGGTGATCGAGAACCAGCTGAAGGAGCAGCTCTACAACTGGAGCGCCGACGCGCGCCCGCGCGTCATCGGCAAGTTCGACGAGGACGGCAACTGGATCCTGCCCTCGATCGACGAGCTGACGCCGGCGCGAATCGCCCGCGTCATTGCACGGCGCATCGCCCGCTTCTACTCCAGCGAGCGCGTCGAGCAGCGCCTCAAATTCCTCGCCGCCAAGGAGAAGACGCTCGAAGGCGAGAAAGCGCCGATCCAGCGCGTGCCCTGGTTCTGCTCCGGCTGCCCGCACAACACCTCCACCCGGGTGCCCGAGGGTAGCCGCGCCTTGGCCGGTATCGGCTGCCACTACATGGTCCAGTGGATGGACCGCTCGACCGAGACCTTTACCCAGATGGGCGGCGAGGGCGTGCCCTGGATAGGCCAGGCGCCCTTCAGCAAGACCGACCACGTCTTCGTCAACCTGGGCGACGGCACCTATTTCCACTCGGGCTTGCTGGCGGTGCGGGCCTGCGTCTCGGCAAAGGTCAACATCACCTTCAAGGTGCTCTACAACGACGCGGTCGCCATGACCGGCGGCCAGCCGATGGATGGGCCGCTCGATCCGGCGCGCATCACCCGCCAGCTCCACGCCGAGGGCGTCGAGGAGATCGTCGTCGTTTCCGACGACATCGAGAAGTATCCGTTCGACACCGAGTGGGCGCCGGGCGTCACGCTCAAGGATCGCGACGAGCTCGATCGCGTGCAGCGCGATCTCCGCACGATTCCGGGGGTCACCGCGCTGGTCTACGACCAGACCTGCGCCGCGGAGAAGCGGCGGCGGCGCAAGCGCGGCCGCTATCCCGACCCGCCCAAACGGGTCTTCATCAACGAGCTGGTATGCGAGGGCTGCGGCGACTGCTCCGTCAAGTCCAACTGCGTCTCGGTGGTGCCGCTGGAAACCGAATTCGGCCGCAAGCGGGCGATCGACCAGTCCTCTTGCAACAAGGATTACTCCTGTCTCGAGGGCTTCTGCCCCTCGCTGGTGACGGTCGAGGGCGGTCAGCCGCGGCGCTCCAAGCGGGCGGCGGCGGCGACCGGCGACTGGCCGGCACTGCCCGAGCCAAAGCTGCCGGCGCTGGATCAGCCTTACGGCATCCTGGTGACCGGCGTCGGCGGCACCGGCGTGGTGACCATCGGCGCGCTCATCGCGATGGCGGCGCACATCGAGGGCAAGGGCTGCTCGACGCTCGACATGACCGGCCTGGCGCAAAAGGGCGGCGCGGTCCTCAGCCACATCCGCCTCGCCGCGCAGCCTGAGGACATCCACGCGGTGCGCATCTCGGCCGGCGGCGCCAATCTGGTGATCGGCTGCGATCTGGTGACGACCGCCGCCTTCGGCGCGCTCTCCAAAGTGCAACAGGGCAAGACCCGCGTCGTGGTCAACAGCCACGAGACCATGACCGGCGAGTTCACCCACAATCCGGACCTCGCCTTCCCCGGTAAACGCCTCGTCCGCATGGTCGCCGACGCGGCCGGCGGCGCAAACGCCTCGTTCCTCGACGGGACCCGGATCGCCACCGCGTTGATGGGCGATTCTATCGCCACCAACCTCTTCATGCTGGGCTACGCCTGGCAGCAGGGTGCGGTGCCGCTTGCCGCAGAGGCCATCGAGCGGGCGATCGAGCTCAACGCCGTCGCGGTCGAGGCGAACAAGAGCGCCTTCCTGTGGGGCCGGCGCGCCGCGCACGATCTGGCCGCCGTCGAGGCGCTCGCGACACCCAAGACGGACGCCGGGCCGGCGGCGCTTTCGCAGTCGCTCGACGACTTGATTGCGCGCCGCGCGGCGTTCCTGACCGGCTATCAGAATGCCGCCCTTGCCGAGCGCTACAGCAGGCTGGTCGCGCGGGTGCGCGAAGCCGAGCGCGCCCGCACGCCCGAGCTCGGCGGTCTCGCCGAAGCGGTCGCGCGCTACTACTTCAAGCTGCTGGCCTACAAGGACGAGTACGAGGTCGCACGGCTCTACGCCGACCGCAGCTTTCACGACCGGCTGGAGAGCCAGTTCGAGGGCGACTATCGCCTGCGCTTCCATCTCGCACCGCCGCTCTTCTCACGGCGCGATCCCGAGACCGGCCACCTGAAGAAGGTCGCCTTCGGTCCCTGGATGATGACCGCCTTCCGCCTGCTGGCGAAGCTCAAGGGCCTGCGCGGAACCGCCTTCGATCCCTTCGGCTGGACCGCCGAGCGCAAGCTCGAACGGAAGCTGGTCGCCGACTACGAAAGGCTCATGGAAGAGCTGTTGCAGAAGCTCGACAGCGACAATCACGCGCTTGCGGTGGAGCTGGCGGCCATTCCCGAGAAGATCCGCGGCTACGGCCACATCAAGGACGAGCATCTGAAGTGCGCCAAGGCCTGCGAGGCCGATCTGCTGGAGGCCTTCCGCAATCCGGCGCGGCGCGCTACGCTCCGCGTCGCGGCCGCCGAATAGCAGCCGCGCTCGCAACTTCAAGCAAGCGGTAACGCCACGCCCCATGGACGAGATCGCCTTCGCCCGAGCGTTGCCGCTCCGCCGACCCGCCCGCGTGTTGAGCCTGCCCTGGCCGATCCGGCTGCGCGCCTCGGCCAAGGGAGAAAAGGCGATCCTCTTCGCCAAGCTGGTCTACAGCATCGCCTATAGCCACCTGGGGCTTTCGGGCGACGGCCTGCTGGAGTTCGGCGCGGAGTTGCGACGTGCCCTGTTCGACGCCCGCGATACCGGCTTCGGCCCCTTCTACCGAAGCGAGCCGTTCGAACCGGACACCAGCGCGCTGATCGACCGCCTAGTGGGCGACGAGGATTGCTTCTACGACATCGGCGCCAACTGCGGCTACTACTGCCTGCTGATCGGTGGACGCCCCGGCTTCGCCGGCCAGATCGAGGCCTTCGAGCCGATGCCGGCGACCTTCGCTCATCTGGCATCGCTGGTGGCCGATCTCGATCTCGGCGAGCTGGTCGCCTGCCACTGCATCGCGCTCTCGGACCGCAGCGGCAGCGTGCGGATGGCCGCCGATTCCAAGCATTCGATGCTGGCGCACGTGGTGCCGCATGGCGGCATGGCGGTGCCGGCGCGCCGGCTCGACGACCTCGATCTTCGCCCGCCGTCGCTGATCAAGCTCGACGTCGAGGGGCACGAGCTGGCGGTGATCGACGGCGGCCGGGCGCTGCTCGCGCGCGCGAAGCCACTGATCGTGCTGGAAAGCCGACTGGGCGAAAGCTCGCCCGGCAAGGTTCTGGCGCCGCTCGCCGCGCTACGCGAGCTCGGCTACCGGCTCTATCGCAGCGCATGGTGGACACGCGGCGCAGCCAAAGGCCTGCTCACGCTCGCGCCGCTCGAGCC
>JBOHKJ010000087.1:0-1569 GCA_050728975.1 Kiloniellales bacterium
CGTTCCGCTAGCGCCCGGCGACGCCGCATCGAACGCCGCGCGCGAGCGCTTCCCCGGCGGGCTGCTGGAGCTCTCGGTCGATGCGATCGGGCGCTATCGCCAGGCCGAGGCGGCGACTCTGGAGCGCGTCTCCGAAGGGCAGGTGCCGCTCGACGGCGCAGAGAGCGCGCGCCTCATCGCCTTTCGTCCGAGCGACGGCGGCGTCGAGCATCTGGCGATCGTGATCGGCGCGCCGAAGCCCGACGCGCCCGCCCTGGTGCGGCTGCATTCCGAGTGCTTCACCGGCGACCTGCTCGGCAGCCTGCGCTGTGACTGCGGCGAGCAGCTGCGCGGCGCGATCAAGGTGATCGGCGCGGCGGGTGACGGCATCCTGCTCTATCTCGCACAGGAAGGGCGCGGCATCGGCCTGGTCAACAAGCTGCGCGCCTACGGCCTGCAGGACCGCGGCGCCGACACCGCCGAGGCCAACGAGCAGCTCGGCTTCGACGCCGACGAGCGGATCTACTTCACCGCCGCCGAGATGCTGCGCCAGCTCGGCTTCGCCAAGGTGCGCCTGCTGACCAACAACCCGGCGAAGGTCGAAGCGCTCGAGCGCTGCGGCATCGCGGTGGTCGAGCGCGTGCCCCACGCCTTTCCCTCGAACCGGCACAACGACCGCTATCTCGCCACCAAGGCGAGCCGTCTCGGGCATCTGTTCTAGGATTTGGCCCGGCAGCGCGCGGCAAGCGCGGCGAGGTCGCGCCAGACCACCCGGCTGTGCGGAATCTCGAGATCGCCGTTGCGCTCCAGCCCGCGCTCCTCGACCACGCCGCCGAGCTTTTCGTAGAACGCCAGCGTCGGCCGGTTGGCGTCGTAGACCCAGAGGTGCAGCGCCGTCGTGCCGGCGGCGGCGAAACGCTCGGCGGCCGCGCCCAGCAGGCGGCGGCCGATGCCGCCGCCTTTGAGCGCGGGGCGGACGTGCAGATTGTCGATCACCGCGCCGAAGCCCGGCTCGCCCTTGGCGAAGACCGCGATGAAGCCGACCAGGGCCGCGCGCTGCTCGGCGACCAGGATCGCATCGTCGGCCATCACCCCCGCGAGGACGTCGCGCCAATGACGGGCCCGCTCCAGCTCGAGCGGGCCGTCGAGCAGCGCGTCGGGCAGGATGCCGCGATAGGCGCTGCGCCAGCTTTCGCTGTGGAGAGCGGCGATCGCCGCGGCCTCGTCCGGCCCGGCGGCGCGAATTCTGACGGTGAGGGCGCTCACGAGGCCGAGACTGCTAGAGCGGCAGCGACGGCTTGGCAAGCCTTCCGGCAGAGCTGCGGCGACTATCGGCAGCGATCTCGGCCCTGCCGGAAGCCGCGCGCAAATTGAGACGGGAACCAGGCTTTCGGCGGCAATTTTGGCAATCATCCGGTATTTTTCCAAAGGCAATAGGTGTTACGGAACAGCGGCTTAGCAACGAATTATGGCAATCGGCAAGGGCCCAAACCGCCGCCGGGCAGGGTGAAGCCATAGGTTTGCGGCGCCCGCAGCGTACGGGGCAATCGCCCGCGTGTCAAGAGGGAAGGCGGTAGAATTGCCAGGCCC
>JBOHKJ010000088.1:0-7635 GCA_050728975.1 Kiloniellales bacterium
GTATAGGGAAAGGCCTGATAGACCATGCCGGCCAGCACCGCGCCGAAGCCGGGCGTCAGCGCGGCCGCCTGCTCCATCGCCCCCAGCGCGACCAGGATGTTGGTGATGCCGGCCGTGCGCGAGAGCAGCGTCGACCAGGCGAAGCCGATGATGACCTCGGAGAGCGAGAGCACCGCGATCAGCGCCACCAGCCAGACCACCTGATGGCGCCGGGCGAGCCGGGTCAGCAGGTAGGTGAAGGGGAAGGCGAGCGCGACCGAGATCGCCGCCACCAGCGCTGCCAGGAACAGCGAGAAGGACAGCACGCCACCGAAGAATGTGCTGAAGAAGCGCTCGTAGTTGTCGAAGACGAAATCGGGGACGTAGAAGCCGCCCTGCTGGCGCTTGAAGAAGCTGACCGTCACCATGATTCCGAAGGGGATCACAAAAAAGGTGAGGAGCATCAGCGCCGGGAATACCAGCGGGCTGTAGTCGCGCAGTGTCTTCGGCGGTTCGCGCCTCATGGCTTCAGCACCACGCAGCTTTCTGGCGCGATGACGACCGCGACTTCGCTACCGGCAGCGAAGCCGGGACGCTCGCGCGGGGTGGCCATGGAGACGATCTCGACCCCGTCGCAATCGACGAAGGTCTCGATGGAGGCGCCGAGGTCCCGAACGAAGACGACGCGGCCTGGAATTCCACCTTCTCCGGCCGCCAGCAGCTGTACGTTCTCGGGCCGCACCGAGATTGTCGCTTCGCTCGTCGACGTTGGCAGCGTCAGGCCGGCGATGGCGCCGCCGGCGGCCAGCACGCGCCCGCCCTCGCGCCGCGCCTTCAGCAGGTTGGTGGAGCCAATGAAGTCGGCGACGAAGCTGTCGGCCGGCCGGCGGTAGACTTCGACCGGCGCCGCTGCCTGGCGGATCCGCCCTTCGCCCATCACCACCACCAAGTCGGCGAGTGTCATGGCCTCGCGCTGGTCATGGGTGACGACGATGGTGGTGATGCCGAGCTTCTGCTGCAGCTGCCGCAGCTCGACCTGCATCGCCTCGCGCAGCTTGGCGTCGAGCGCCGAGAGCGGCTCGTCCAGAAGGAACAGACGCGGCGAGAGCGCGAGCGCGCGGGCAATCGCGACCCGCTGGCGCTGGCCGCCCGAGAGCTTGGAAACCGGCCGCCCGCCCGAGCCCAGCAGATGCACCAATGCCAGCAGCTCCTCGACGCGCTTCTGCCGGTCGGCTTGGGAGACGCCGCGGATCTTCAGGGGATAGGCGATGTTCTCGCCGACCGAGAGATGGGGAAAGAGCGCCAGCGACTGGAACACCATGCCGAAGTCGCGGCAGTGCGCCGGCAGTGCGGTGATGTCCTGGCCGTCGATCAGGACGCGCCCTTCGCTGGGCTCCTCGAGGCCGGCGATCATCCGCAGCAACGTGGTCTTGCCGCAGCCGGATGGGCCCAGCATGCAGACGAAGGTGCCGTGTGGGACCGCGAGATCGACGCCCTCGACCGCGCTCAAGGCGCCGAAACGCTTGGTCAGGGTCTCGAGAACCAGACCCGACACCGCCTGCCCCCCAAGTCAGCGGAGCCGCCGGCGGGACCGCCGACGGCTCGCGATGGAGCGGACCTTTAGCCGACGATCAGCTCGGTCCACTTTTGATTCAGCCAGTCGGACTTCGACTGGTAGAGATCGTAGCGCGGGATGATCGGCAGGATCTCGGAAGACGCCGCCGCGAACTCCTCGTCGGTCAGGTCCATCAGCTTGCGCTGCACGGTGGGCGCGGTACCGACCTTTCGGGTCACGGTCGCCTGCACCGAAGGTTGGCACATGTAGTCGATGAAGATGTGCGCCGCCTCGCCCTTCTTCGAGGCGCGCGAGACTGCCCAGCTTCCAGAGTCGAGGACCCCGCCTTCCTTGGGGAAGGTCGAGCGCACCGGGTGGCCGTCGGCGGCGGCCAGCCCGGTCACGTCGTGGTAGTACTGGCCCATCGGAATCTCGCCTGACTTCAGCGCCTGCTCGAACTGCGCCTCGTCTCGGTACCAGAGCCTGACGTTGGGCTTCAGCTCAGCCAGCTTCTCGAAGGCCTTCAGCTGACCGGCCTCGTCGTCGAGTGCCTTGGTGCCGCCCATGAACGTGGTCGCCGTTACCTCCAGCAGGAAGGAGTTGGAGACCAGCGCCAGCAAGCCGACCTTGTCCTTGTTCGCCGGATCCCAGAGCGCGGCCCAGGAGCTCGGCGCCTCGGGGTATGCCTTGGTGTTGGTTACCAGGGTGATGTACCAGGACACCGCCCCGATCCCCGACACCCGGCCGTCCGGGTAGCGGTTGGTGAAGTTGGGGCTAAGGTTCTTGGCGTTCGGGATTCGTGCCAAGTCGAGCGGCGCCCAGAGGTTGATCGCTTGGCCCTTCAGCATCGTTACCTGCGACATCATCGAGACATCGGCCGGCGCCTGCCCGGCCTTGGCTGCCTGCTCGAGCTGCACCAGCCAGGCCTCGCCCGTCGGCTCGGAGATCGATTCGACGGCGATGCCAGTCGCCTTAGTGAAGTCCGGGAAGACGTGCTTGTTGAAGGAATCCTGGAAGTAGCCGCCGTAGGCGCCGACCTTCAGCGACCGATCCTGCGCCCTAACCACGTTCGGCATGGCGAGCAGGCCAGCCGTCGCCAGACCGCTTGCCAATACCGTGCGCCGGCTGATGTCGGGAAATCTTTTTCCGCTCATGTTTTTGCTCTCCCTCTGAATGAAGCCTTTTCTGTCCGGCTTTTCCCTATCGCTTTCTTTTGCGGCCGCCTTGCCGCCATCACTCGCCCCCGCGCCGCTCGCTTCGCCGCCTTCACCGGCTTGGCGCCGACCGCGGGGCTGTCGACCAGGAGGCTGAGGATCTCGAAAAGGAACTGCGCACCCACCTGGGCCGTGTTGGTAGTGGCGTCGTATTGTGGAGCGACCTCAACCAGATCGCCGCCGACGATGTTGAGGCCTTTCAATCCATGGAGGATCTGCAGAGCTTCGCGGGTGGTGAGCCCGCCGATCTCCGGTGTGCCGGTGCCCGGCGCGAAGGCGGGATCGAGTCCGTCGACATCGAACGAGATGTAGGTCGGCCCGCCGCCGACCACCTCGCGCGCCAACGCGGCAATCGCGCCGGCACCCTTGGCGGCCACCTCCTCGGCGTGCACCACCGTCATGCCCGAGTCGAGCGAGAACTCCCAGAGATATTCAGCCGAGCCGCGAATCCCGATCTGGATGCAGCGCCTGGGATCCAGGACCCCGGCCAGCACCGCGTGGCGGAACGGGCCGCCGTGATGAAACTTCACCTGGTCGAAGGCGCCGCCGGTATCGCAGTGGGCGTCGATATGGACCATGCCGACCGGCCGATCGCGCCCTACAGCCTTGAGGATCGGATAGGTGATCGAATGATCGCCACCGGCGGACACCGGTGCAACACCAGCCTCCACAATCTTGTCGTAGAAAAGCTCGATGTCCTCGAGGCAGCTGTCGAGATTGAAGCGGCTGCGGAACGGCACGTCGCCGATATCGGCGACTTGCAGCTCGGCAACCGGCGCGCACTTGAGGACGTGGTTGTAGGGTCCGATCCGCTCGATGGTGCGCAGCGCGCGGGGACCGAAGCGCGCGCCGGGCCGGTTGGTGACGCCAAGGTCCATCGGCACGCCGACCAGTGCCGCCTGCAGGTCGCCGAAGTCCGGCTTGGCCGGATCGATGGTCCGCTGCGGTGCAGAGAGCAGAGTGGTGATGCCGGCATAGGGTGCCAGACGCGTGCCGCTGGCATTGAAGATGCGCGCTGCGACTTCGCGGAACTTTGGGTCGTGAACCTCGCCGCCGCCGGCCTCAGCGTATTTCTTGCGCAGCCGCTCCAGCTCGCGCCGGTCAATCGCTACGATAGTCTCAATCCTCCCTCTGGCCCGGAGTTGGACTTGGCCCCGGGCATCCCTGGTCGCAAGGCGTGGCCTCGGCGCCCGTCCGCAGATACTGCGTCTTCGCACGGGGGCCTGACAATTCAGAATTCCTACGCCGGCCCCGCGCTGGACAAGACCGGCCGAAACGGCCAATTTCCGGCCAAGTCGCGCGGTTCGCCGCCAAACCTGCATGCCGGGGACCAGGGTGCGGGTTGTGCCTGGTCCGGCGCGGGGGCCAGCCATCGCAGGCTGTCGCTGCGGCATGGGACCCGGCTTTCTGTGACTTCGCGTGGACTTCGATACCGCGGCGGTGGCGATGCACCCACGCCGAAACTGGCCGTCTCGGACGAGAGTCGAGGACATGGCACGCGATGCGATTCCGGAGCGAATGAAAGCGGTCCTGCTGACCGGACATGGCGATCTCGACAAGCTGGTCTATGTCGAAGACCATCGCGTTCCCGAGATCCGGACCGGAGAAGTTCTGATCGAGGTCTCCACCTGCGGCATGAACAATACCGATGTCTGGGTGCGGCAGGCGGCCTACGGCACGGAGGACGATCCCGGCGCGAAATCGTCCTGGAGGCGTGGCCGCAGCACCTTGGCGTTTCCCCGAATCCAGGGCTGCGACACGGTCGGAAGAATCGTCGCCCTCGGTGACGAGGTTCCTTCGGAAAGACTCGGCGAGCGGGTTCTGGTCGATTTCAGCATCTACAATGCCGACGACGACTATCTCGGCGACATCGACTACATGGGGCATGGCCGCGACGGCGGCTATGCGGAATACATGGCGCTCCCGGCCGAGAACGCGCACGCCGTAAAGACCGCGATGTCCGACGTGGAGCTTGCGACCTTCTGCTGCGCCTATCTTACCGGCGAGCAGCTGTTGGACCGCGCCAGGGTCGAAGCGGGCGAGCGCGTCCTGATTACCGGTGCGTCCGGGGGCGTCGGCTCGGGCCTGATACAGCTTTGCCGGACACGCGGCGCGGTTCCCTATGCAATAGCGGGCGCCGGGAAGGAAAAGGCGGTGCAGGAGATTGGCGCCGAGGCGGTCGTTACCCGCCGCGACGGCGATCTCCTTGCAGACTTGATGGAGGCGACCGGTGGCGAGTCCTTCGATGTCGCCGTCGATCTCGTCGGTGGCCCGCTCTTCTCCTTGTGTCTGAAGGCGCTTCGTCCTGAAGGGCGCTACGCGACGGCCGGTGCGATCGGCGGCCCGGTCGTGCAGCTCGACCTCAGGACCCTCTATCTCAAGCAGCTTGAGATTCACGGCTCCTCGCAGGGTACGCGCGGCACATTCCGGCGACTGGTCCGCTACATCGAGGAGGGGAAGATTCGCGCGCTCCTGGCAGGCAGCTATCGGCTGTCTGATTTTCACCGTGCTCAAAGGGACTTCATGAGCAAGCGATTTATCGGCAAGCTGGTTGTCGTTCCCGACGCCAGATGGGAGATCGCCCACGCTGGCCGCCGGCCACCCGCAGTGTAGTCGACACCGATTGTGCGCGCCTTCGTCGACTGGCTGTTCGGCGGGTTGGGGGAGCGTTCAAATCGCGCGGGCGGTCCCGCCGGCGGCGTGATATAGCCGGGGCAAAACCCGAGCGCGCTGGACAAAAGCGACGGAAACCGCCACTTTCCGCCGATGCCGACCGGTTCCCCGCCGCTCTCCCGCCGCCTATCGGTCGCGCCGATGATGGACTGGACGGATCGTCACGACCGCTATTTCTTGCGGCTGATCACCCGGCGGACGCTGCTATACACGGAGATGGTGCCGGTCCAGGCCCTGGCCCATGGCGACCCCGCTCGCTGGCTGTCCTTCGACCCCGCGGAGAAGCCGCTTGCGCTGCAGCTCGGCGGCGCCGAACCGGCGGCGCTGGCGCACGCCGCGGGGCTCGCGGGCGCCTTCGGATTCGACGAGGTAAACCTAAACCTCGGCTGTCCCTCCGACCGGGTGCAACAGGCGCGCTTCGGCGCCTGTCTGATGGCGGAGCCGGCCCTTGTGGCGCAGCTCTACCGGGCCATGGCCGAGGCGACCGCGCTTCCGGTCACGGTCAAGACGCGGATCGGCATCGACGAGCGCGATTCCTACGACGAATTGGCCGCGTTCGTCGGCCGCATCGCCGAGGCCGGCTGTCGCACCTTCACGATCCATGCCCGCAAGGCGTGGCTTTCGGGACTGAGTCCGAAACAGAACCGGGACGTGCCGCCGCTCGAATACGAGCGGGTCTATCGGTTGAAGCGCGATTTCCCGCAGCTCGAGATCGTCGTCAATGGTGGCATGCTGTCGCTCGATCAGGCCGAGTCGGCCTTGAGCTTTGTCGACGGCGCGATGATCGGGCGCGCCGCCTATCAGACGCCTTACGTTCTGGCCGAGGCCGACCGGCGTTTCTTCGGCGAGACGCAAGCGCCGCCGCGCCGCGAAGAGATCGCCCGTGCGCTGGTGCCTTATCTCGCGCGACGCCGTGCCGAGGGCGTTCCGGTGAAGGCGGTGACGCGTCATGTGCTCGGCCTCTTCAACGGTCTGCCGGGCGCGCGCGCCTGGCGTCGCTCGCTCTCGGAACTCGATAGCTCTGCCGGCCCCGAGGCGGTCGAGCAGGCCTTGATGGCACGCGAAGCGGCGCTGCTACGCCGCGCCGCCTGAAAGCGCGTTCGGCTATACTGGCCGTCGTCGAAGTCGGGGAGAGAGCGATGTCCGAGCGCAGGACCGAACGGCTCGAGCGATGAGCGTCAACGCGGAAATCGAGCAGCGGCGCATGGCGGCAACCCTGATCGGCGGGGTCGCAGTCCTGCTGTGGGCGTTGCTGGCGCTCTTCACCACCTATGCCGCCGGAATCCCGCCGTTCCAGCTCCTCGGCATGGCCTTCACCATCGCCTTCCTGCTGGCGATGGTTTTCTGGATTGCGCGTGGCGGCCTCGCAGCGCTCGAGCGCCTGCGCCAGCCCGCCGGCGCCTGGATGCTCGGGGTGGGCGGTCTCTTCGGCTATCACTTCTTCTACTTCCTGGCGCTCGGCAACGCGCCGCCGGTGGAAGCCAGCCTGATCGCCTATCTCTGGCCGCTGCTGATCGTGCTTTTCTCGGCGCTGCTGCCGGCCGAGCGGCTGCGCTGGTTCCATCTGGCCGGCGCGCTCCTCGGCCTGATCGGCGCGGCGCTGCTGGTGACCGAGGGCCGGGCTTTCTCCTTCAAGGCAGAGTTCGCGCTCGGCTATCTCGCAGCGGCTGCTTGCGCGCTCACCTGGTCCGTCTATTCGGTGATGAACCGTCGTTACGGCGCGGTGCCGACCGACGTGGTCGGAGGCTTCTGCGGCGCCACCGCGGTGCTCGGCGTGTTCGCCCATCTGGTCTTCGAGGAGACGGTGATTCCCGACACTACCCAGTGGCTGGCGGCGCTGGCGCTCGGCCTAGGGCCTGTGGGTGCGGCCTTCTTCTTCTGGGACTACGGCACCAAGCACGGCCACATCCAGGCGCTCGGCGCCTCGGCCTACGCCGCGCCGCTGGTCTCGACCATCCTGCTGGTGGTCTTCGGCAAGGCGACGGCGAGCTGGTCGCTGTGGGTCGCCTGTCTCTTGATCGTCGCCGGAGCCGCACTCGCCTCAAAGGAGCTGCTGCTGGGGCGCCGCCGAGCGCTGCCGCCCGCTCCGCCGGCCGAGGCCGCAAATCAGACCGGTTCCGATATCCGACCCTGACGTCGAGCTTGGGTGGCGCTGCTACAGGTTCTTCGGCAGCGTCGCTTGCATCGAGGGGCGCTTGGCGAACTCGGCGAACC
>JBOHKJ010000089.1:0-7713 GCA_050728975.1 Kiloniellales bacterium
CGCGCCGGCCGCGCCGCCGCCGACGGCGCCGATCGCCGGTGTCGTCTTCGCTCTCGCTTGCCTCGACCGCTTCTGGGTGCGATTCCTGATGCGGCTCGCGTATCTCGCGCATCTCGCGCGGCTGGGCGTCGCGACGCTCGAGGCGGTGGTTGGGCGGCACCAGCGTGTCGTCGGTCGCGAACTCGACCCGCAGCTCGTAGTTCTGCTCCATCTCGGACAGCCGCTCGCGCTTCTGATTGATCAGGTACATCGCCACCGCGCTCGGCAGGGTCACCCGCAGGGTGCCGCCGCGCCGCTTGATGCCCTCGTCCTGAATCGCCCGCAGAATGTGCAAGGCCGTGGAATCGACGCTGCGTACGCGTCCGCTTCCGTGGCAATGCGGGCAGACGATCGTCGACGATTCGCTCAGGCTGGGCCGCAATCGCTGACGCGACATCTCCAGCAGGCCGAAGGGCGATATGCGACCGAACTGGATGCGTGCCCGGTCGTGGCGCATCGCGTCCTTGAAGCGCCGCTCCACGTCGCGGTTATGGCGCGAGTCCTCCATGTCGATGAAGTCGATGACGATCAAGCCCGCCAGGTCGCGCAGTCGCAATTGTCTCGCGATCTCTTCGGCCGCTTCCAGATTGGTCTTGAGCGCGGTCTCTTCGATGTGCCGCTCGCGGGTCGCCTTGCCCGAGTTGACGTCGATCGCCACCAGCGCTTCGGTCTGATTTAGCACCAGCGAGCCGCCCGACTTGAGCTGCAGGGTCGGGCTGTGCATCGCGTCGAGTTGATCCTCGATCTTGTAGTGCACGAACAGCGGCACCGCCGCGTCCCTGTAGAGCTGGACCTTGCGGGCGTGGCTGGGGATCAGCGATTTCATGAAGTCCTTGGCCTGTTTGTAGCCCTCCTCGCCTTCGACCAGGATTTCGTCCGTGTCGCGGGTGTAGAGATCGCGGATCGAGCGCTTGATGAGGCTGGCTTCCTCGTAGATCAGCGCCGGCGCGGTCGACTTCAGCGTGTTGTCGCGAATCTCGGCCCAAAGCTTGATGAGATAGTCGTAGTCGCGGCGGATCTCCGCCTTGCTGCGTTCGCTGCCGGCGGTGCGCACGATGACCGCCATGCCCTCGGGGATCTCGAGATCGCCGATCACCTGTTTCAGGCGCCGGCGGTCGGCGGCACTGCTGATCTTGCGGCTGATGCCGCCGCCCTTGCCGGTGTTCGGCATGAGAACGCAATAGCGGCCGGCGAGCGACAGGTAGGTAGTCAGCGCGGCGCCCTTGGTGCCGCGCTCCTCCTTGGTCACCTGCACAAGGATCACCTGGCGGCGCTTGATCACCTCCTGGATCTTGTAGCGCCGCATCAGCCGCGCCCGACGCCGCGCCTCCTCCTCGACTTCCTCGCCGCCGACCGTGTCGATCTTGGTCTCGACCGGCACTTCCTCGACCTCACCTGGGGCATCGGCGGTGGCTTCGACGCTGGGTATCTCCGCCAGTGCGATGCGCGTCTCCTCGCTGTCGCTCTCGGCGTTGCGGCTTTCTTCCCGGTCGCTCTCCTCGGGACCGCCCTCCGCTGCGAGCGCGTCGGCGCTCTCGCCGCTACCGTCGGGCTCGCCGGCTTCATCGCCGACCGGGCCGCCGCTTTCTCCGGGCTGCTCGGTGAGCTCGGGGCGGTCGCCAACTTCCGCCGCGATCTCGGCCGCGTGCTCTTCGATCAGCGCTTCGCGGTCGGCGATCGGAATTCGGTAGTAGTCCGGGTGAATTTCGCTGAACGGCAGAAAGCCGTGGCGATTGCCGCCATATTCGACGAACGCCGCCTGAAGCGACGGCTCTACGCGTGTGATTTTGGCGAGATAGATATTGCCTTTGATCTGTTTCTTGGTCGCGGCTTCGTAATCGAATTCCTCGAGACGGTTACCGCTCAGGACCACCACCCGGGTTTCTTCCGGGTGGCTGCTGTCGATCAGCATGCGTTTTGGCATGAACTCTTGTCTCCTGGGCGCACCCGGCGCTTCCGGCCAAAGGCGCGGCGCGCGGCGCACGATTTCGTGACGGCCACGAAGCGAAGAGGTGTCTGAGGTCGCTGAGCCTTTGGTTCATGAGTCTCGGGCGATCCTGCGCTTGCTCGCGTGGCAGCGGTTACTCGTTGGACGGTCGCGGGGCTTGGGGCATCCGACGGCCGCCGGCTAACAAGGTCGGGCGGCTGCGCGTCATTCCGAGCGGCCGCCGCCGGCCTTTTCCTACGGCCGTCCACCGTGAGCGGCGCCTGGTGGGTTTCCCCCAGGGGCGAGGCTTTTGTCTGAAGCCGCCCCCTTTGGCGTGCCGCTTTCTCTGGCCCCTCGAATCGGTTCTATACCGGCTCCTTGAGCCTCCACCCAGCCACACCGGCCAGGACTCGCTTGGGGCCGGCGGACGGCACGAAGCGAACGGTCAGTAGATTAACAGCCGCCTCGGTCCGGGGCCAGAAGGGATTTAGCCCCGTTTGCCCAAGGGCTTGGCAGAAAATCGCCACCTCTGCGGTGCGTTTCGGCCCTGCGTGCTGCGCTTGCGACGCGAAGCTGTAGATAATCGCCGGCGAGGGGGTTATATCTCGCGCGGTCGCCCGTGATGTTGCGCTTTTTATTCGCTCTTTTCGCTGTCCTCCTCGCCGCCAGCCCGGCGTCGGCCCAGCCGCGCGTCTCTGATGTGCGGGTCGGCGTGCATGGCAGCATGACCCGATTCGTGATCGAGCTGTCCGAGGCGCCGCGTTATCGCGTCTTCACGCTACCCGACCCCTTCCGGGTAGTGCTGGACCTGTCGGAACTGGGCTGGGAGGGGCGACCCGTCGAGACCATGAAGGGCCGGGGCCTGATCCAGGATCTTCGCTTCGGCCTTTTCGCGGCTGGCATCAGCCGGGTGGTATTGGACGTCGACCGTCCGGTGCGCCTTGAGAAGGTGTTCATGATTCCGCCACGCGACGGCCGCGCCTTTCGCCTTGTGGTCGACATAGAGCCGGTCTCGCGTGAGGCCTATTTCGCCGGCATGCAGGGAGAGCCCTTCCTGTCCAAGGAGCCCTTGAAGAGCGTCGAGAGCGCGGCGCTGCCGGTTCCCACGCCCAAGCCTGCGACCGACGAGCGGCCGGTGATCGTGATCGACCCCGGTCACGGCGGCGTCGACCCGGGCGCCATCGGCGTCTCTGGGACCTACGAGAAGGATCTGGCGCTAGCCTATGCCAAGGAGCTGAAACGGCAACTCGAGGCGACCGGCAAGTTCCGCGTGGTGCTGACCCGCGACCGCGACATCTTCCTGCGGCTGCGCGATCGCATCGAGGTTGCACAGCGCGCCGAGGGCGATCTCTTCGTCTCGCTCCACGCCAACACCAACCCCTCCGGAAAGGTCCGGGGCGCAGCCATCTATACGCTCTCCGAGGACGCCTCCGACACCGAGGCCGAGGCGCTGGCAGCCAAGGAGAACAAGTCCGATGTCATCGCCGGTATCGACCTCTCGGACCAGAACGAGGACGTCAGCAAGATCCTGATCGACCTCGCCCAGCGCGAAACCATGAACCTCTCCAAGCACTTCGCCAATCGTCTGGTGGAGGAGATGGGGCGCGAGACCACCCTGCTGCGCAAGACCCATCGATTTGCCGGATTCGCGGTGTTGAAATCGCCCACCGTGCCCTCCATCTTGGTCGAGATCGGCTACATGTCCCACCCGGCCGAGGAGAAGCAGCTCCTGGAGCCGGACCACCGGGCCAGGATCATGGGCGCGCTGGTCAAGGCGATCGTGAGTTACTTCGAGTGGCAGACCAGCCTCAAGCGCTCGTGAGGCCTATCCGTCGATAGACCCCCGTAGCGTCCGTTAGGCCCGGCGTCACGACCTCGCCACAATGTTAATCTATTGACGGCAAGCTTGGCCGCCCGCTCCGGGAGCGCCGTTTTCCGCCGCTCGTCGGCAGGACCGCGTCAGGATTAGAGGCCCCCTGCGCGGGGGCTTGGCCGGGGGGCCGGCAGGCCGGCGCAAGCGACCCTTCGGGAGGACGAACTGAAGATTCTCGCCTCCATTATGGCGTTCCTGGTGTTCGCAGCGCTGTTCGGCGCCGCGGGCGTGCTTTACGTCTTCTACCACTACGGACGCAACCTGCCGGACTACAAGGCGCTCGCCACCTACGAGCCGCCGACCATGACGCGCGTCCACGCCGGCGACGGGCGCCTGCTCGCCGAGTACGCGATCGAGAAGCGCGTCTTCGTGCCGATCGAGGCCATGCCCAAGCGGGTCGTCAACGCCTTCCTCTCGGCGGAGGACAAGACTTTCTACGAGCATCCCGGCATCGATTTCACCGGCGTGCTGCGCGCGGTCGCCACCAACCTGGCCAACCTCGGAACCGAACGGCGGCCGGTGGGCGCCTCCACCATCACCCAGCAGGTCGCCAAGAACTTTCTGCTCACCAATGAGGTTTCGCTGGCCCGCAAGGTGAAAGAGGCGATCCTCGCCTTCCGCATCGAGCAGGCCTTCACCAAGGATCGTATCCTCGAGCTCTACCTGAACGAGATCTACCTCGGCTTCGGCTCCTATGGCGTCGCCGCCGCCGCGCTCAACTACTTCGACAAGTCGCTCGACGAGCTGACCATCTCCGAGGCCGCCTTCCTCGCCGCGCTGCCCAAGGCGCCCAACAACTATCATCCGATCAACCAGCGCGACGCCGCGATCGGGCGCCGCAACTGGGTGATCGGCCGCATGCTCGAGGACGGCCACATCGACCTCGAGGAAGCGCGCGCGGCGACGGCCGAGCCGCTCGAGATTCGCCGCCGCGCTCCCACCGAAGTGGCGCGTGCCGACTATTTCGCCGAAGCGGTGCGGCGCGAGGTCGTGCGGCTGTTCGGCGAGACCAATCTCTACAAGGGCGGACTCTCGATCCGCACCACGCTCGATCCGCGCCTGCAGGAGATCGCCGACCGCTCCTTGCGCGCGGGTCTCATCGCCTACGACCGCCGCCACGGCTGGCGCGGGCCGCTCACCCATCGCTCGACCGAGGGCGACTGGCTGGCCCTGCTGATCGACGTGCCGCCGCCGCCCGGTCTGCCCGAGGCCTGGCGCTTGGCACTGGTGCTCGGCGTCGGCGACAGCTGGGCCAAGATCGGCTTGGCCGACGGCACCGAGGGCGAGATCCCGCTCGCCGAGCTCAAGTGGGCGCGCCCCTGGCTCGAAGGCGAGGAGACCGGCCCCGCCGTCAAGGAGCCAGCCGACGTGCTGAAGGTCGGCAACGTGGTGCTGGTCGAGTCGGTGACCGCCGATGCCGAGGGCACGGACTATCCCGCCGACACCTATGCGCTGCGCCAGATGCCGGCGATCCAGGGCGCCCTGGTCGCGCTCGATCCCCATACCGGCCGCGTGCTCGCCATGTCGGGCGGCTTCTCCTTCGAGCAGAGCGAGTTCAATCGCGCGACCCAGGCCATGCGCCAGCCCGGATCGGCCTTCAAGCCGTTCGTCTACCTGGCCGCGCTCGAGCACGGCTTCACCCCGGCCACCGTCGTAATGGATGCGCCCTTCGTCATCGACCAGGGCCCCGGTCTCGGCAAGTGGAAGCCGAGCAACTACAGCGAAAAGTTCTACGGGCCTGCGCCGATCCGCGTCGGCATCGAGAAGTCGCGCAACCTCATGACCGTGCGGCTGGCCGAAAACATCGGCATGGAGGCGATCGTCGACGTAGCGAAGCGCTTCAACATCGTCGACGAGATGCCATCGGTGCTCTCGATGTCGCTCGGCGCGGCCGAAACCACGCTGCTGCGCCTCACCGCGGCCTATGCCGAGCTGGTGAATGGCGGGAAGCGGATCACGCCAACGGTGATCGACCGCATCCAGGAGCGTCACGGCCAGACCATCTACCGCCACGACCAGCGCTTCTGCGAGGATTGCCAGGTCGACGACTGGTATGGCCAGAAGCCGCCCGAGCTGCCCGACATCCGCGACCAGCTCACCGACCCGGCGAGCGCCTATCAGATCGTCTCGATGCTGCAGGGCGTGGTGGAGCGCGGCACCGGCGTGCGCATCAAGTCGGTCGGCCGGCCGCTCGCCGGCAAGACCGGCACCACCAACGATTCCCAGGACGCCTGGTTCATCGGCTTCTCGCCCGACCTCGCGGTCGGAGTCTTCGCCGGCTTCGACGAGCCGCGCAGCCTCGGCAAGCGCGAGCAGGGCGCTTCGGTTGCGGTGCCGATCTTCCGCGACTTCATGGCCGAGGCGCTGGAGGGCCAGCCGGCGATCCCGTTCCGCATTCCGCCCGGCATCCGCCTGGTGCGGGTCAATGCCGCGACCGGCCGCCTGGCGCGCCCCGGCGACAGCAATGTCATCCTGGAGGCCTTCAAGCCCGGCACCATTCCCGAAGGCGAGCCGATCGTGCTCGATTCGCCCGGCGCATCGGCCCCGAGCGGACAGCCCGGCGTCGTGCCTTCCTTCACCCGGCGGCCTGCGCGCAGCGCGGTCCCCGCCGCCGGCGGACTCTACTAGGCGCTTCCCGGCCCGTCTTATCGCGCTGGACAAGGCGGCGGTATCGCCTCTATCTCTCGCCTCCAAACACAACGACTCGTGACGGGACCGGACCATGCGCGCCGAAACGGAAGCGGTCGCGGCGGACATCAGGCGTTCGCTCGATCTCTTGAGGAGGCATCTTTGACCTCGAGACCAGCGAGCAGCGGCTCGCCGAGCTGAACCGCGCGGCCGAAGACCCCGACCTCTGGAACGACAGCCGGCGCGCGCAGAAGCTGATGCGCGAGCGCACGCGGCTGACCGACGCCATCGCCACCTACAAAGGCGTCGCCCAGGGGCTCGACGATGCGCTCACCTTGATCGAGCTCTCCGAGGAGGAGGGCGACGCGGCGAGCCAGGCCGAAGCCGAATCCGAGCTCGAGAAGCTGCGCGCCAGGGCCGCCAAGATGGAGCTGGCTTCGCTGCTCTCCGGCGAGGCCGACGCCAGCGACTGCTATCTCGAGGTCAACGCCGGGGCCGGCGGCACAGAGGCGCAGGACTGGGCCGCGATGCTGCTGCGCCTCTACGTGCGCTGGGCCGAGGCCCACGACTACAAGGTCGCGTGGCTGGAGGAGAGCCCGGGCGAGGAGGCCGGCATCAAGTCGGCCACCATCCAGGTCTCCGGCCCCAACGCCTACGGCTGGCTCAAGACCGAGAGCGGCGTGCACCGCCTGGTGCGCATCTCGCCGTTCGACTCCCAGGCCCGCCGCCACACCTCCTTTGCCAGCGTGTGGGTCTATCCGGTGGTGGAGGACGACATCGAGGTCGAGATCGTCGACAAGGATCTCCGCATCGACACCTATCGCTCCTCCGGCGCCGGCGGCCAGCACGTCAACAAGACCGACAGCGCGATCCGCATCACGCATCTCCCGACCGGCATCGTGGTGCAGTGCCAGAGCGACCGCTCCCAGCACCGCAACCGTGCTACCGCTTTTGCCATGCTGCGCGCGCGGCTCTACGAGGCCGAGCTCAAGAAGCGCGAGGAGGCGGCCGCCGCCGCCGCCGCCGGCAAGACCGACATCGGCTGGGGCCACCAGATCCGCTCCTACGTGCTGCAGCCCTATCAGATGGTGAAGGACCTGCGCACCGGGGTCGAGACCAGCAACACCCAGGCGGTGCTCGACGGCGAGATCGACGATTTCCTGGCCGCCGCGCTCGCCGACCGGGTCGGCGGCAAGAAGGAGTAGGGACGGCGCCTTTCCGGGGTTTCTTCTTCCCAGGGTGGCTG
>JBOHKJ010000090.1:0-3899 GCA_050728975.1 Kiloniellales bacterium
GTGCCGAAGCCGAGGCCCGGCCGCAGCAGGCCGACTACGCCTCGGCGGCGAGCCTCGCCTTCGGCACGCCCGGCGACGGCGCGAGCCCGCAGCTGGTCCTCGCCGAGGCCGGCACCGGCGTCGGCAAGACGCTCGGCTACATCGCGCCGGCCAGCCTCTGGGCCGAGCTCAACCACGCACCGGTCTGGATCTCGACCTTCACGCGCAATCTACAGCGCCAGGTGGACGGCGAGCTGACCCGCCTTTACCCGCAAGCTGCGATGAAGGCGGCGCGCGTCGTGGTGCGCAAGGGGCGCGAGAATTATCTCTGCCTGCTGAATCTGGAGGAAGCGGCGCAGCGCATCGCGCTCCATCCGCTGGAAGCGGCGGCGAACGGCCTAATCGTGCGCTGGGCGGAGGCGAGCCGGGACGGCGCGCTCACCGGCGGCGACTTTCCCGGCTGGCTGACCGAGCTGTTCGGCCGCGGCCGTACGCTGGAGCTCGGCGACCGGCGTGGCGAATGCATCCACGCCGCCTGCCCGCACTATCGCCGCTGCTTCGTCGAGAGCGCGATCCGCAAGGCCCGCTCGGCCGAGATCGTGGTCGCCAACCACGCGCTGACCATGATCCAGGCCGCGCTCGGCGGCGAGGAAGGCGGCAGTCCGCGGCGCTACGTCTTCGACGAAGGCCATCATCTCTTCGATGCCGCCGACGGCACCTTCGCCAGCCACCTGACCGCCGGCGAGATGGCGGAGCTGAGGCGCTGGATCCTTGGCGGCGGGCGGCGCAGCGCGAGCCGGCTGCGCGGGCTCGAGCGCCGGCTCGGCGACCTGCTGCCGGGCGAGAAGGACGCGCAGGACGCACTGGCCGACGCGCTCGAAGCGACCCGCAGGCTGCCGGGCGAGGGCTGGCGGGCCCGCATCTCCGGCGCAGCGCCGCGCGGGCCCGCGGAAAGCTTCCTCGAGGCGGTGCGGACCGAGGTGCTGGCGAAGTGCGCAGCAACGGCCTCCACCGGCTATAGCCTCGAATGCCCGACGCTGCCGCTCGGCGGCGCGGTGGCGCCGGCCGGCGAAACGCTGCTGGTCGCTCTCATCGCTCTCGCAAGCGCGCTGGTCAGGCTGAAGCGCGCGCTCGACGCCAAGGTGGCGCGCGAGGGCGACGAGCTCGATCCCGATCAGCGGCGCCGGATTGAGACGCTCGGCCGCGGACTCTTGCGACGGGTCGAGAGCCAGCTCACGCCCTGGCAGGCGATGCTGCGCGGCCTGGGCGAAGCGCCGCCGGAGGATTTCGTCGAATGGTTCGGGATCGAGCGTGTCGAGGGCCAGGAGCACGACCTCGGCTACTACCGCCACTGGATCGACCCGACACGACCCTTCGCCGAAGCGGTGCTGGCGCCGGCCGAGGGCGCGCTCATCACCTCGGCGACGCTGACCGACGGCAGCGGCGATCCCGAACGCGACTGGGCGGCAGCCGAGGCCCGCTGCGGGACGCCGCACCTGCAGTCCTTCGCGACGCGCGCGCGCGTCCCCTCGCCCTTCGACTACGGCGCCCAGACCCGGGCGTTGGTCGTCACCGACGTCGGCCGCAACGACGGCGAGGCCATCGCTAGGGCCTATGGCGACCTGTTCCTCGCCGCGGGCGGCGGCGCGCTCGGCCTCTTCACCGCGATAACGCGGCTGCGCAGCGTGCAGGCACGCCTCGCGCCGCGCCTCGAAGCCGCCGGCCTCACGCTCTATGCCCAGCACGTCGACGAGCTCGATCCGGCAACGCTGATCGAGATCCTGCGCGCCGAGGACAAGGCCTGCCTGCTGGGCACCGACGCGCTGCGCGACGGCATCGACGTGCCGGGCCGCGCACTACGGCTGCTGGTCTTCGACCGCGTGCCCTGGCCGCGCCCCGATCTGCGCCACAAGGCGCGCCGCGCGCGCTTCGGCGGCCGCGACTACGAGGAGCGCCTGACCCGCCTCAAGCTCAAGCAGGCCTTCGGGCGGCTGATTCGGCGGGCCGACGACCGTGGGGTTTTCGTGCTGCTCGATCGGGCCCTGCCGAGCCGGCTCGCCGGCGCGTTTCCGGACGGCGTCGCGCCGCGTCGCCTGACGCTGGACGAGGCGGTCGAGGAAACCCGCCGTTTCCTCGCCGAAAGTCCTCCCGCTGCGACTTGAACCCGATCGGTTGACCCTGCGGGCCCGGCGCCACTAGTCTCGCGCCCGCGTCACCGGCCAGCCCATCCCACTTTCGCGGAGACACGACCTTCGATGATCGACCACCACGCCGCCCTCATCTACACCATGGTCCTGGTTTCCGCCGCCGACCGGGAGATGACCGACGCCGAGATGCAGACCATCGGCGACATCGTGAAGCATCTGCCGATCTTCGCCGACTTCGATCCCGCCAAGCTCACCACGACCGCGCAAGCTTGCGCCGAGCTGATGAACGGCGACCGCGGCCTCGACAAGGTGCTCGATAGCGTCGCCAAGGGGCTGTCCGAGCCGCTCAAGGAAACCGCCTACGCGCTAGCCTGCGACATCGCCGCGGCCGACGGCCGGCCGTCCCAGGAGGAGCTGCGCCTGCTCGAGCTGCTGCGCCACAAGCTGAAGGTCGGACGGCTCGCCGCGGCGGCAATCGAACGCGGCGCGCGGGCCCGCTATACGACGCTCTGACAGCCGAATATCGGCAGCGATGTCGGAGGTTGGCAGCAGTCTCCGCAGTTTGCTGATAACATATTGATTATAAACAGTTCTCCCTTGCGCGCGGCCAACCCCGGCGGCAAGCTTCCGCGGATCTACGTTCGCACCGATTCGGGAGAGGCTCCAGACCATGGCCCGGCAGCGCGTACTGCTCCCCGACTATCGCCTGACGACCGCCGAGATCCTCTATCGGCTGCCCGACCACCCGGGCCTGCTGCAGAGCTACCTCTGGCAAGACTACGACATCGCCCCGGACTATCCGGTGCTGGCGAAATTCCTCGCCTTTTGGACCCGCAACCTCGAGGGACGCCTGCATTCGGTGACGGTCGGCAGCGCATCGATGACAAGCGCGCCGCGCTTCGGCGGCGCCGCGCTGGCGCTCTCGCTCCACTGAGCGCTCCCGGGGGAGCGCCGGGGGAAGACTGGCCGGGTGGGCCGGCGGCAGCTAGTCTCCGGCAGCCGCAATGCAGCCCGTATCCTCGTCACTCACCCTCACCCACCGACCCCGCCCGGAAATTCCGGACGGCCTAGTCACCGCCTGGATTCTGCTCTGTTGCCTGCTGATCTTCGCCATGGCGGTAATCGGCGCGGTGACGCGCCTCACCGAGTCGGGGCTTTCGATCATGGAATGGGCCCCCATCGTGGGCATCGTCCCGCCGCTCAGCCACCAGGAATGGGAGCGGATCTTCGCGCTCTATCGGCAGATTCCCGAATATCGGCAGATCAATGCCGGAATGACGCTCGAGGAGTTCAAGAGCATCTTCTGGTGGGAATGGCTGCATCGCTTCTGGGGGCGGACGATCGCCATCGTCTTCGCGCTCCCCTTTTTCTGGTTCCTCTGGTCGGGGCGGGTCGGCGGCCCGCTGGCCTGGAAGCTCGGCTTCGCGCTGCTGCTCGGCGCGCTGCAGGGCGCGCTCGGCTGGTACATGGTTGCGAGCGGCTTCGCCGAGCGCACCGACGTCAGCCAGTACCGCCTGGTCGCGCATCTGGCGCTGGCGCTGGTCATCTACGGCTGGCTGCTGTGGATCGCATTCGACGGCCTGGCGCCGGCACCGGTGCCAAGCTACGGCCCGCGGGTTTGGCTGTTGTCCCGCGGACTGGTCGCCTTCCTGATCCTCATGGCGGTCGTTCTGGCTGCCGGCGGCTTCGTCGCCGGCCTCAACGCCGGCTTGACCTACAACACTTTCCCGCTGATGGACGGACGCTGGATTCCCGAGGGCTACGGGATTCTCG
>JBOHKJ010000091.1:0-2709 GCA_050728975.1 Kiloniellales bacterium
AAGCCGCGACGCTGGCGGACGCCGTTCCCGCAGCACCCGACGTTCACAACCCGCGGCCGGCCGCGGTCTCGATCACCCAGGCGAGCGAGGCCGGCACGCTCTACGGTCTGGAGGAGATCGCCGCCATCGCCGAGGTCGCCAAGGCCCGCGGGCTGGCCCTCCAGATGGACGGCGCGCGCTTCGCCAACGCGGTGGCCGCACTCGGCTGCAGCCCGGCCGAGGCGAGCTGGAAGGCCGGGGTGGAGGTGCTGGCACTCGGCGCCACCAAGAACGGCTGCCTGGCCGCTGAGGCGCTGATCTTCTTCAGGCCCGGGCTGGCGGCCGGCATGGCCGAGCGGCGCAAGCGCGGCGGGCATCTCTTCTCCAAGCACCGTTTCCTCGCCGCCCAGCTTCTGGCCTATTTCGAGAACGAGCTGTGGCTCAAGAACGCGCGCCACGCCAACGCCCAGGCCCGCGCGCTGGCCGCCGGGCTGGCGGGACTGCCCGAGGTCGAGATCCACCATGCGGTCGAGGCCAACCTGATCTTCGCCCGCCTCTCCAAGCGGCTCGCCGACGCGCTCGAGGCCGAGGGCTTCGGCTTCTACCGCTGGGGCGAGGGCGGCCGCGAGGTGCGGCTGGTGTGCGCCTTCGATACCAAGCCCGAGGACGTGGCGGCGCTCACCGCCGCCGCGCGGCGGCTCACCGGGCAGGATGAACGCCGGGCGAGAGCGTAGGCAGGACTTGCTCTCGGCCCGGGCAAAGGCTATCTCAGGGCCGTTCCGCGGCCAGACGTTCCACGGCGACACAGGGTCCCCTTCGTCTAGAGGCCCAGGACACCGCCCTCTCACGGCGGCAACACCGGTTCGAATCCGGTAGGGGACGCCAGACCTTCCGACCCCCCGCCTTCCGAACGGCGAGCGAAAGCCGCACGACGCGCCCGGGCCCGCGCGCCTCGCGACGCCCGCTGTCAGCGATGCCGCGCCTGTCGGAAGGCGGGAGCGATCGCTCGCCCCCTTTCCAGGCGGCCTCAAAAAGCGCCGCTCGAGATATCCCGAGGACGCTTGGCGGCGCTTGGCGGGCGCTTCGCGACGAGTCCAGGCGCCTTCGCGACAGGATGCCGAGAACGAAATGCTTGCAGAACAGCGGCTTGGCAATTGTGGCAGCGATCGAGGGCTTTTCCCCGAGCGCGCCCAGCGCCCAATCGCGCGGAAGCCGGCGCGCTGCGCGGCCCCTGTTGCGCCTTTGGCGGGAATTTTGGCAATCATCCGGTATTTTTCCAACGGACATTATCATTACGAATCAGTGGCTTAGCAACGAATTATGGCAATCGGCAAAGGCCCCAAACCGCCATCCGGCAGGCCGAAGCCGCAGGTCTGCGGGCCCCGCAGGGTACTGGGCATTTGCCCGCGTGTCAAGGGAAAGCGGTAGAATTGCCAATCGCGAGTGCGGAGAGAAATCCGTACGGGGTGTTGCAGGGAGAAATCCGCAGGCGGGTGCGGCCCGTGTCGCCTTCGGTCGACAACCGGGGGTGATCGGGTAAGCTTGCGAGGGTGGGCAGCAGGCGGCCGGTGCCGAGACATCCTGGCCTTCTCGCGCTCACGCGGCGCGGGAGGGGGACGCGCGCCGGCCGGCCGGCCGGGATTGGAGGCGCCGATGCTCAAGCTCTACTATGCGCCCGGGAGCTGCGCACTCGCCTCGCACATCGCCCTGGAGGAGGCCGGCGCCGACTATAAGGCGGTGCGGCTCGATTTCCGCAGCAACGACCAGCGCGCGCCGGAGTACTTGGCGATCAACCCGAAGGGGCGCGTCCCGGCGCTGGTGACGGGGCGGGGCGTGCTCACCGAGACGCCGGCGATCCTCGCCTTCGTCGCGCAGAGCTTTCCCGCGGCGCGGCTGGCGCCGCTCGACGACGCCTTCGCGTTCGCGCGGGTGCAGGCCTTCAATAGCTATCTCTGCGCCACCGTCCACGTCGCCGCCGCGCATCGCAATCGCGGCTATCGCTGGGCCGACGATCCCGCCGCCATCGCGGCGATGCGGAGCAAGGCGCCGCAGGCGGTCGGCGAATGCTTCGCGCTGATCGAGCGCGAGCTGCTCGCCGGGCCCTGGGTGATGGGCGAAGGCTATACGATCTGCGACCCCTATCTCTTCACCATCGCCCGCTGGCTGGAGGGGGACGGGGTCGACCCGGCGCCCTTCCCGAAGGTGCGGGAGCACCGGCAGCGCATGTCCGAGCGCGCGGCCGTCAAGGCGGCGCTGGCGCAGCAGCTCGACTGACATCCATAGGCGCCAACTTAGACTGGACGCGCGCCCGGCCGGCAGGCGGCGCAGGCGCTCGGGCGTATTGATGTCGCCGCAGTCGGAATGTTCTATCGGGCGAGTCGACCATGACCGACAGAGTCTCCAGTTCGATACGCAGCGCCATCATGGCCAGTGTGAAGCAGAAACACACTGGCCCAGAGCTGACGGTGCGACGAATGCTCCACCGTTTGGGCTATCGCTTTCGTCTCCACAACCGCAGCCTCCCCGGTTCGCCGGACCTCGTTTTCCCGCGTCGCGGAAAAGCGATCTTCGTCCACGGATGTTTCTGGCACGGCCATAGCTGCAGGTGGGGGCGTCTACCGAAGAGCAAGCTCGACTACTGGGGACCGAAGATCGAAGCCAATCGAAAGAGAGACCGGCGGAACTCGTTGAGGCTGCGGAAGCAGGGCTGGAGCGTGCTCGTCGTGTGGC
>JBOHKJ010000092.1:0-8184 GCA_050728975.1 Kiloniellales bacterium
CGGAGCGGCCGGGCGGCGCTGGCCGGCGCGGCGCCGGGGTGGCTCTGCGCCGCCGGCCCGGGCTCCAGGCTGCCGGGCAGCAGCGCCACCGGGGCGCCGCTGATCTCGCGGATCAGCTTCGCCCGGATCGCGTCGGCGAAGTCCGAGTAGCCGCTCGCCGTCATGACGAAGGCGCCGGTGCCGCCGATCACGTTGTACTGGTAGTAGGAATCGACCGTCGGGTCCTCGTTGAGGATCGCCAGTCCGTTGACGGTGATTCCGAGCGCCACTGCCTGGTCGCGGACGAGGCCGGGGTGGATTCCCTGATTGGTGCGGCCGTCGCCGGAGATGTCGATCACCTGCCGGCGCCCGACATAGCCGCTTTCCAGCAGCCGCTCGAGACAGTAGGCCAGCGCGTCGCCGAGCGCCGTGCCGCCGCCGACCAAAAAGCGCGGCGTGTTCCGCACCTCGTCGGAAAAGGCCGCGGACTCGCCGCCGTCGCGCAGCAGCCGCCAGTCGATGGCGACGGTCTGCTTGACGTTGTCGGACCACTGCACCAGCGCCACCGCGATGCCTTGGTCTCCCACGGATTCGATGGCCGCCTGCACGCCCGGATCGGAAAACGCCGCGGCGAGTCCGTTCATCTGCAGATCGAACTCCTCGGCCGAGACGCTCGACGAGGCATCGACCGCCAGCAGTAGCGCAAGGTCGACCGCACGCTCCTGGGCCCGTGCAGCCGGTGCTGCGGAGGCGAGCGCAAGCGCGGCGAGCGGCAGCAGGAGATTGCGAAGGCCCGGCGGCATCGCGCCAGTTTAACCCGTAGGGCGCGCCGCGTCCTCGATAATGAACTGCACGCCCTCGCGGCCGTTCCAGCGGTCGCGCTTCAGCTTTCCGGCCAGATGATACGGCAGGCCGGCGCTCTGCAGCAGCGCGGGGCCGAGCGCGCTGTCCATCGCCCGGAAGGCGATCGCCTTGAGGCGACCGCCGCCGGCACCGCCGAGGATGCAGCGGACGTGGTTCGCTCCCACCACGTCGGCCCTGGCGATGCGGGTCGCCGGCAGCGCGAAGCGCGGGGCGGGATTGCCGGAGCCGAACGGACCGCAGCGCTCGATGCTTTCCAGCAATGCCGGCTCGGCCGCTCGCGGATCGAGCGCGCCATCGAAGCCGAGGGCCGGGCGATAGGCGATCTCGGCGATCCGTGCGGCGAGGCGCCGGTCGAGGAAATCGCGCAGCGCGTCGAGCTTGTCCCGCGCGACGGTGAGGCCGGCCGCCATGGGGTGGCCGCCGCCGTTGATCAGAAGGCCCGCCTGGCGCGCGGCGATCACCGCAGCACCGAGATCGACGCCGGGCACCGAGCGGCCCGAGCCCTTGCCGGTCCCCTGCTCGTCGAGCGCGATCACCAGCGCCGGAAGGCCGCTGCGCTCGCGCAGTCGTCCGGCGACAATGCCGATCACGCCGGGATGCCAGCCAATACCGGCAGCAAAGGCGAGGCCCTGGGCCGCTTGTCCCGCCTCGAACGCGGCGATGGCTGCCTCCTGCACCCCTTGTTCGATGGCGCGCCGCTCCTCGTTCAGGCGGCTGAGCTGTGCCGCGAAGCGCGCCGCTTCTGCTGGATCGCTCTCGATCAGAAGCCGCGTTCCCAGGTCGGCAGCGCCGAGGCGGCCGCCGGCGTTGATGCGCGGCCCGAGCAGGAAGCCGGCATGATAGGCCTCGGGCGGCTCGCCGAGCCGGGCCGCGTCGGCCAACGCGGCTAGACCGATGTTGCCGCGCGCCGCGAGCACTTTCAGGCCCTGGGACACCAGCGCGCGATTGAGGCCGGAGAGCGGCACCACATCGCAGATCGTTCCGAGCGCCACCAAGTCGAGGAGCTGCAGCAGGTCCGGCTCGGCGCGCGTGGCGTACCAGCCGGCCTCGCGCAGCGCGCGGTTGAGCGCTACCGCCACCAGGAAGCAAACGCCGACCGCCGCCAGCTGGCCGAGGCGCAGGTCGGCGTCGCCGGGCAGCGGAGCCTGGTCGAGGCGGTTGGGATTGATGACCGCAACGGCCGCCGGCAGCTCTGGCTCTGCAACGTGATGGTCCACCACGATGACGTCGAGTCCGGCCGCGCGTGCCGCCGCCAACGGCTCGAAGGCAGTGATTCCGCAATCGACCGTCACCACCACGCCCGCGCCCTGCTGCTTCAGCTTCAGCAGGGCAGGCGCATTGGGTCCGTAACCCTCGCGCTCGCGGTCGGGAATATAGAACCCGGCCTCGACGCCAGCGGCGCGCAGGAAACGCAGCAGCAGCGCCGCGGAGGTCGCGCCGTCGACGTCGTAGTCGCCGAAGACGACGATCTTCTCGCCACCCTCGACCGCACGGAGCAGGCGCGCCACCGCCTCGGCCATGCCGGCCAAACCCAATGGATCGGGCAGCAGCGCGCGCAGGCGCGGCTCCAGGAATGCCTCGGCGGCATCGAGTGCGACACCGCGCCCCGCGAGGATGCGCGCCACCAGCTCCGGCAGTCCATGCCGCTGAGCGAGTGCCAACGCCAAGCGCGGCTCGGCCAGCCGCTCTTCCCAGCGCTGGCCGCTCAGCGAACGCTCGACGCCGAGAAAGGCCTTGCGCGGCAGCGGCGCCTCGCCGGCTTCTCTCCCTGCGATCGCGACGGTTATTTGCCGATCCCCTCGTACCAGGTCTTGCGGGCGAAGTTGTGTTGCGAATCGACGATCCGCACCGTGCCCGTCTTGGAGCGCATGACCATCGATTGGGTGGTGGCACCGCTGTGGAAGCGACGCACGCCTTTCAGCATAGTGCCGTCGGTAACGCCGGTGGCAGCGAACATCACGTCGCCATTGGCGAGCTCTTCCAGCTTGTACTTGCGATCGAGGTCGGCGATGCCCATACGGGCGGCACGTATCCGCTCGTCGTCCTTGCGGAAAACCAAGCGGCCCTGGAACTGTCCGCCGATGCACCGCAGCGCGGCCGCGGCCAGCACACCCTCCGGGGCGCCGCCAATGCCGGCATACATGTCGACACCACTATCGGGCCGGCTGGTAGCGATGACGCCCGAGACGTCGCCGTCGGAGATGAGCAGGATCCGCGCGCCGGCCGCACGCACCTTGACGATCAGCTCCTCGTGGCGCGGCCGGTCGAGGATGCAGACCACCAAGTCCGCGATATCCATCTTCTTGGCCTTGGCGAGGCTCTTCAGGTTGGCGGCCGGCGCCTCGTCGAGGTCGACGAGATCGTCCGGCAACCCGCCGCCGACCGCGATCTTGTTCATGTAAACGTCCGGCGCGTTGAGGAAGCCGCCCTCCTCTGCCATGGCAATCACTGCAAGCGCGTTTTGCCCGCCCTTGGCGGTAATGGTGGTGCCTTCGAGCGGATCGAGCGCGATGTCGATCGCCGGTCCGCCGGAGCCGACCTTCTCGCCGATGTAGAGCATCGGCGCCTCGTCGCGCTCGCCCTCGCCGATCATCACGGTGCCCGAGATCGCGAGATCGTTGAGCGCTTGGCGCATGGCGTTGACCGCGGCCTGGTCGGCCGACTTTTCGTCGCCGCGGCCCATCAGCTTCGAAGCCGCCAGTGCCGCCGCCTCGGTCACCCGGACCGTCTCCAGCGCCAAGTTCCGATCCATTCCGCCTTTCACGACGTCCGCTCTCCCACCGTTCGTTCTTGTTTCGAGTCGATCTTAACCGCGCGTCCCACCCCCAGCCTAGAGCGGGCAGTCAAAGGGCCCGGATGGCCCAGAAATTCCGCGCCGCTCAGAGCGATTCGATGCGCAGCGTGACGGGGGCCTCGACCACCGCCTCCAGGCTGTCAATCCTGGCGATGGCGCGGCGAATGGCCGCCCCAGAGGTCTCGTGGGTGGTCAGCACCACCGGGACACCCTCGCCCGGCGCCCGGGCGCGCTGCAAGACAGACTCCAGCGAGATGTTCTCGTCGCGCAGGATTGCCGCAATGTCAGCGATCACGCCCGGCCGGTCGACCACCATCAGGCGCAGATAATAGCAGCCCACGTGGCGGCCGGCGGCAAGCGGGCGGCTCTTTTTTAGGCGATCGGCCGGAATTGCGAAGGTCGGGAGATACAGGCCGCGCGCGATGTCGATCAAGTCGGCCACCACAGCGGAAGCGGTCGGTCCGGCGCCAGCGCCACGCCCTTCCCACAACAGATTGCCCACGAAATCACCCTGAGCGACCACGGCGTTGAACACCCCCTCGACGTGGGCGATCGGCTGCCTGCGATCGACGAGACAGGGATGGACGTGCTGCTCCACCGCGCCATCCACCAGCCGCGAGATTCCCAGCAGTTTGACGCGTAGGCCCAGCTCGTCGGCGTAGGCGATATCGAGCGGCGTCACACGCCGAATGCCTTCGACTTCGATCGATTTGAGGTCAACCTCGGTGCCAAAGGCAAGCGCGGTCAGAATCGCCAGCTTGTGAGCGGCGTCCCAGCCATCGACGTCGAAGGAAGGATCGGCCTCGGCATAACCAAGACGTTGCGCCTCCTCCAGGATCGCATCGAAGGAACGCCCGCTTTCGCGCATCGCGGTCAGGATGAAATTGCAGGTGCCATTCAGAATGCCGTAGATGCTGGTGACCGCGTTGCCGGCCAGTCCTTCGCGCAGCGCCTTGATGACGGGAATGCCACCGGCGACCGAGGCTTCGTAGCCGATGGTGACACCGGCCGCCTCGGCACTGCGTGCCAGCGCCGTACCGTGATGCGCGAGCAGTGCTTTGTTCGCCGTCACGACATGCTTGCCAGCGCCGATAGCCCGCTCGATGACTGCCTTTGCGGGACCGTCGGCACCGCCGATCAACTCGACTACGACGTCGATTCCCGGCTCGGCGGCAAGCGCTAGCGGATCGTCGAACCAGTGCAGTTTGGAGATGTCGACCGGACGGTTCTTGCGGCGGTCGCGCGCCGTGACAGCCGTGACTTCGAGCGGTCGGCCACAGCGATTGGCGATCAGCTCGGCGTGCTGTGCAAGCAGACCAAGCGTTCCGGCGCCGACCGTCCCCAGCCCGGCAATACCAATCCTCAGCGGGGCGTTCATCGCCGCCGCACCATCGAAACGAAATCGCAGGGAATCGAAACCATCACCAACGCTCGCAACAAAGGACCAACCGCATTTTGTCACCTGACCTTTCGGCCGTGCGGCCAGAGTCTTTTAGCTGGGGGTCGCCAGTTACTCCAGGAAGATCTCGGTTCGCCGGTTGGCTGCCTCGCCGGTCGGCATGAGCTCGTGATAGACCGGCTGCGTATCGGAGCGCGCTTCGGCCTCTACTCTGCCCTCCGGCACGCCAATGCGAATCAACTCGGCGGCAACCACGTTGGCGCGTTTCTGCGAGGTCTCGAAGTTGGCGAGCGAGTGATCGACCTCACTGACGGGGCCGGTAGCGGCGCTGGCGTGACCGATCACGCGCAGCGTGCCACCGCGCTCGCGCCGGATTGCCGCGATGTCCACTAGCACATCCCTATCATGGGCATTGAGCGAGGAAGAGCCGTGCCCGAAATAGATGACACCGATCAACTGCGCACCGTCCGCCGCCGCCGTGGCCGGCTTGGGTGCCGAGACGACTCCGGACTCGATCTCGCGGTCTACCTGCATGCCCTGGCTCGAGGCCACCGCCTGTGCCGACCGGGTGACATCCGAGGGAGCGTCCGGCGGTTGGCTTGCGTCGCTTGAATACAACGCAGGCGGTGTCGATTCTGGCACCGGCTGCGGCTTGATATCGGCTGCCGGCGGGGCGTCCTCGGGGATCGCGTCAGAGCGAGCTCCACCGTGGGCCGCGGCGGCATGATCGCTGGCGAGCCGGGCGGCAATCTGCTCGCGCTGCGGTCGCGGCAGGGGCCGTGGCGCCTCGTCGGGCACACTGGCTAGGTTCGGGAAGCTTTCGGGATCGGCCTCGGCCTCGGCAATCGTCTCTGGCGAAAGTTGCGACAGGGCGTCGCTCCGCTCCGCCGACCAGCGCGAGGGGTCGCCCCAATCGGGCAGCGCGCTGCAGCCGGCGAGCAGGGCCAATCCCGCAAGACAGGACGGCAGAGCGCGCAGCGACGGCCGACCGCGGTTCCGGTCTTTCCGGTCCCCGGTTCTCCCCGTCCCAGTCATCGTCCCGACACCCTCCACTACAAATGCCTCGAAGTAACGCCTTTGCGGGACAGAGCCCGGCCGGGCCGGGGCTAGGCAAGCCCGGCTCTATCGGCTATTGAAACCCCGCGCAACCCACAATAGATGGCCGCAGAGGCGGCCGGTATTCGCCTACTGCCCGGCCAGCCGACCGGGCGGCCCGGATCGGCCGGCCCGCAGTCGAAACCGGCAGCAGCATAAGGAAGCCAGCATGGCTGAGCAACAGGGCCCCGAAGGCGGGTTCCCGGATCCGGTCGAGATGAGCCGGAACATTGGCAAGATCGCCGAACGTAGCCAGAAGCTGGTGCAGGATTTCCTGGAACGGCAGACCTCGGACGGCGGCTTACAGGCCATCGATCCGCTCAATGTCGGCGCCGCGTTCATGGAGATGACAGCGCGGATGATGAGCGATCCCGGAAAGCTGATCGAAGCGCAGATCAGTCTTTGGAACGACTACATGCGGCTTTGGCAGAATACCACACGCCGCTTGATGGGTGAGGAAGCAACCCCGGTCGTCGCCCCGGACAAGGGTGATCGGCGATTCCGCGACGCCGCTTGGGACGAGAACGAGTTGTTCGACTTCATTAAGCAATCCTACCTGCTGAGCGCGCGCTGGATGCAGTCGACGGTGCGCCAGGTCGATGGGCTGGACGACAAGACCGCGCAGAAGATCGACTTCTATACGCGACAATTCGTTGACGCTATGGCGCCATCGAACTTCGTCCTGACCAACCCCGAGGTGCTGCGCGCCACGCTGGAAAGCGGCGGCGAGAATCTCGTGAAGGGTCTCGAGAATCTCCTCGAAGACCTCGAGCGTGGAAAAGGCCGGCTCTCTATTCGCATGACCGACACCGAGGCTTTCTCGCTCGGCAAGAATATCGCGATCACGCCCGGTAACGTAGTTTTCCAGAACGACCTGATCCAGCTAATCCAATACGCTCCGACGACCAAACAGGTTCACAAGCGGCCGCTGCTGATCATCCCGCCCTGGATCAATAAGTTTTATATCCTCGACCTTCGGGAAAAGAATTCCTACGTGCGCTGGGCGGTCGCCCAGGGGTTCACGATCTTCATGATCTCCTGGGTGAACCCTGACGAGAAGCTGGCTGCCAAGACCTTCGAAGACTATCTGCGCGAGGGGCCTCTGGCCGCACTCGATGCCATCGAAAAAGCCACCGGCGAAAAGGACGCCAACGTGGTCGGCTATTGCCTCGGCGGCACACTGCTCGCCTGTGCGCTCTCCTACATGGCGGCGAAGAAAGACAAACGAGTCAAGAGCGCGACCTTTCTCACTACAATGCTTGATTTCAGCGAGTCGGGGGAGCTCGGGGTTTTCATCGATGAGGTCCAGCTCTCGGCACTCGAAGAGAAGATGAGCAAGAAGGGCTATCTCGAGGGCGCCGACATGGCGACCACCTTCAACATGCTGCGCGCCAACGACCTCATCTGGTCATTCGTGATCAACAACTACTTGCTGGGAAAGGATCCCTTCCCCTTCGACCTCCTCTATTGGAATTCCGACTCGACCCGCATGCCGGCGGCAATGCACTCCTTCTATCTGCGCCGGATGTACCAGGAGAACAGGCTGGTCGAGCCAGGTGGCATCGAGCTCGCCGGGGTGCCGATCGACCTCACCAAGATCGAGACGCCATCATTTCTGCTTTCGACCCGCGAGGATCACATCGCGCCCTGGAAGTCGACCTACGCCGCGACCCAGATCTTCTCCGGACCGGCGCACTTCGTGTTGGCGGCCTCCGGCCACATCGCCGGCGTGGTGAATCCTCCCGAAGCGAAGAAGTATTCTTACTGGACCAATGAGGCCACGCCGCCCGATCCCATGGACTGGCTCTCACTGGCCAAGGAGCATGATGGCTCCTGGTGGCCGGCCTGGGCCGAGTGGTTAGAACCCTTTTCCGGCGAGAAGGTCGCCGCACGCAAGCCGGGTGACGGCGAGTTGAAATCGCTCGAAGACGCGCCCGGCAGTTTTGTCGCGCTGCGGGCCCAAAGCTGAAGCAACTGCTGCGCGCCTTTGTTGGCCGCTGCGTCCGGAGGCAGCTAGTGTGGTGGTTCGGAAGTTCTCTCTCTTGCCTGCCGC
>JBOHKJ010000093.1:0-5407 GCA_050728975.1 Kiloniellales bacterium
GACCTCGTCGACGATCAGCAGGATGTCGTGCTTTCTGCAGATGCGCTGGACTTCGGGCCAGTAGCTGTCCGGCGGAATCAGCACGCCGCCGGCGCCCATCACCGGCTCGCCGATGAAGGCGGCGACCTTGTCGGCGCCGAGCCCCTGGATCTTGCTGTCGAGCGCCTGCGCGGCCCTCCTGCCGAACTCCTCCGGTGTCGTGTCGCCGCCGAAGTCGTACCAGTACGGCGGCATGATGTGCGCGAAGCCAGGAAGCGGCAGATCCCCCTGTTCGTGCATGGCGGTCAGGCCGCCAAGGCTGGTCGAGGCCATGGTGCTGCCGTGATAGGCGTAGCGCCGGCTGATCACGGTCTTCTTGGTCGGCTTGCCTTCGAGATTCCAGAAGTGGCGCACCATACGCACGATGGTGTCGTTGGCTTCCGATCCCGAGTTCGCGAAGAAGACGCGATCGAGACCTTTCGGCGTCAGCTCCGCCAGCTTCTCGGCCAGCTCGATCGGGGGCGGGGTCGAGGTCTTGAAGAAGGTGTTGTAGAAGGGCAGGTCAAGCATCTGCCGATAGGCGGCGTCGGCCAGCTCCTTGCGGCCGTAGCCGACGTTGACGCACCACAGGCCGGCCATGCCGTCGAGCAGGCGCTCGCCCTCCGAATCGGTGAGGTAGACGCCCTCGGCCTTGGTGATGATGCGGCTGCCGCCTTCCTTCGCTAGCCCGGCGTAGTCGGTGAAGGGGTGAAGGTGATGGCGGGTATCGCTCTCGCGCCAGCGAACGGTTGTGTTGCGGGCGGGGCGTGCGGTCATGGTGTCGGTACTCCCTTGTGCGGCTGATGAACGAAGCTCGGATCCCGCCGGGGGTCTTGATGCCGCCGGCCGGCCGTTCGTCGCCGGTTAGGGGTTGTAGCCGATCCGCGCGCAAAGGATCATGAGCACGGCTCGAAGCGACAGATCGGTTCGCACCATAGCGTAGCGTGCCATTTCGCACTCCAGAGGGCGGAGCCAGGGTGACGCGCTCATCCGGCGCGTCGAATCGTGCAGCCCGCTAGACGTTTAGCAGAAGGTGCTCGCGCTCCCAAGACGAGATCACCTGTTGATAGGCGTTGAGCTCGGATTCCTTCACCTGCGCCACCGCTTCGACGAATTGCTCGCCCAACAGCTCCTTCAGACGCCGCGAGGAGGCAAAGCGGTTGAGCGCGTCGTAGAGAGTGCGCGGAAGCGTATGCGCTAGGCGATAGGCGCTGCCCTCCACTGGCGCGCGTGGCTTGAGACGCTCCTTCATACCGAGGTAGCCGCAGGCGAGCGACGCGGCGACCGCCAGATAGGGATTGGCGTCGGCGCCGGCAATCCGATTCTCGACCCGCCGCGCTTGTCCGTCCGAATGCGGCACGCGCAAGCCGACGGTGCGGTTGTCGTAGGCCCAATGGGTGTTGATCGGTGCGTCGGTGTCTCGCATCAGGCGACGGTACGAGTTCACGTTGGGCGCCAGCAACGGCATCACCTGAGGCAGGTAGCGCTGCAGGCCGGCGATGTAGCTCAGGAAGAGGCGCGAATCCTTGCCGCTCTTCTGGGCGAAGAGATTCTCGCCGCTGTCCTTGTTGAGCAGCGATTGATGAATGTGCATCGAGCTGCCGGGCTCGCCTTCCATCGGCTTGGCCATGAAGGTGGCGTAGACCTTGTGGCGCAGCGCCGCTTCGCGCACCGTGCGCTTGAAGAGGAAGGCCTGGTCGGCGACCTCAAGCGGGGGGCCGTGATGAAAGTTCATCTCCATCTGTGCCGCGCCCGCTTCGTGGGTCAGCGTGTCTATGTCGATGTCCTGGGCCTCGCAAAAGTCGTAGACGTCCTCGAACAGCGGATCGAACTCGTTGACCGCGTCGAGGCCGTAGGACTGGCGCGAGGTCTCGCGCCGCCCGGAACGGCCGATCGGCGGCACCAGCGGATAGTCGGGGTCGGTGTTGATGTCGACCAGGAAGAATTCTAGCTCCGGGGCGATGATCGGCTGCCAGCCCTCGGCCTCGTAGCATTCCAGCACCCGGCGCAGCACGTAGCGCGAGGCGATGTGGACCGGCCCGCCATCGAACTGCTGAGCGTCGCAGAGCACCTGGGCGGTCGGGTCGTCGTACCAGGGCACTAGGCGGACGGTGCCGGGATCGGGGATCAGGAAGACGTCCTGGGAGGCCGGGCTGGTGACGATATCCTCTTCGGGGTAGTCGCCGGTCACAGTCTGGACAAAAACGCTTTCCGGGATTCGCAGGCCCTGATCCGACATGCCCTTGATGAATTTGGCCGCCGGCAGGATCTTGCCGCGCGCGATTCCGGCCATGTCGGGCACCAGGCACTCGACTTCGTCGATCCGGTGCTGCTGCAGGAATTCTTGAATGCGATCCATGACTTGACCTAGGGGCCCCTGTCGCTGGCGGCCACGGCCGGGCGATACCCGGCGCCGACTCCGTGAGGCGGGGTCATCACCTAGGGACCCTATTCGCTACCACGGCCCCCCGGGGCCGGGCAAGCCGAGGGTCCGGTCGGAAAACGAGCGATTCCGGACCTTTGAGCGATTTTGTCGGTGGCTTGACGCAACTCGGGGTCAGCGACTAAGCACGAGCCACCGCCATGAATGAGACCATTCCCGCTCCTATTGTGCGCGCCGAGCACGCTCCCTCCTGGTATGCGGCGACGGCCAATCCGCTCGAGGCATTTCCAAGGCTCGAGGGCGCGAAGACGGCCGATATCTGTGTGGTCGGCGCCGGTTATACGGGACTCTCGACCGCACTGAATCTGGCCGAGCGCGGCTACAAGGTGGCGGTGCTGGAGGCCAAGCGCGTCGGCTGGGGCGCCTCTGGGCGCAACGGCGGGCAGATCGGCACCGGCTATGCGCCCGACATGGACAAGATCGTCAAGTGGGTCGGGCGGGAGGACGCCCGCAAGCTCTGGGACCTGGCAGAGGAAGGTAAGCGCATCGTCTTCGAGCGCGTCGCCCGCCACGGGATCCGCTGCGATCTCGCCAAGGGCTACCTTATGGTGGCGCTCAAGCCCCGTCAGCTACACGAGCTGGAGATGTTGCAGGCTCAGTGGCGCGACGGCTACGGCCATGGGGAAACCGAGATACTCACCGGCGAGCGGCTGCGCGCCGAGGTTGCCAGCGAGGCCTATATCGGCGGCCTCTCGGACCCCAGCAGCGGGCATTTTCACCCCCTGAACTACTGTCTCGGCCTCGCCGCGGCGGCACGCGACGCCGGGGTCGAAATCTACGAGGACAGCGCTGTGACGGCGCTCGACATCGCTGCCGATATTTGTGCGCGGACCCCGCTCGGCGAGATTTCGGCCGAGTTTCTGGTACTGGCCGGCAATGCCTACCTGGGCGATCTGGTGCCGTCGATCCGGCGCAAAATCATGCCGGTCGGCACCTACATCGCCGCGACCGAGCCTTTGGCTGTTGAGAGGGTGCGTGCCCTGGTTCCCAACAACCTTGCGGTCTGCGACATCAATTTCGTGCTCAACTATTTCCGCCGCTCGCCGGACAACCGGCTGCTGTTCGGCGGCCGGGTCAGCTATTCGACGCTGACACCGCCCAATCTGGTGACGGCGATGCGGCGCAAGATGCTGGAGGTCTTCCCGCAGCTCGGCGACGTCGGCTTCGACTACGCCTGGGGCGGCAACGTCGCCATCACCATGGAGCGTAGCCCGCACCTCGGGCGACTCTCGCCCAAGGTCTACTTCGCCCACGGCTTTTCCGGGCAGGGCGTCGCCATCACCGGGATTGCCGGCAAGGTCGTCGCCGAGGCGATCGCCGGCCAGGCCGAGCGCTTCGACGTCTTCGCCCGCCTGCCGCACACCAGCTTTCCGGGCGGGCCCTGGCTCAGGACCCCGACCCTGGTGTTGGCAATGCTCTGGTACCGCCTGCGCGACTATCTCTAACGTCTTCCACTGGCGATATAGAGCGCCACCGCAGCGGCGTTGGAAACGTTTAGGCTGTCGATCGGGCCTGCTGTGGGCAGTCGCACCAGGAGATCGCAGCGCTCGCGGGTGAGCCGGCGCAGTCCGCTGCCCTCGGCGCCGAAGACGAGCGCGATCGGCCCGCCAGGATCGGCTTCTGCCAGCGACCGCTCGGCCTCGCCGGCCAAGCCCAGGCACCAGAAACCGGCTTTCTTTATTTGCTCCAGGGCTCGGGCCAGATTGGTCACCTGGATATAGGGAATCAGCTCGAGCGCCCCGGATGCCGCCTTGGCCAGGGCCCCGCTCTCAGGAGCCGAAGAGTCCTGGGGCGCTATGACCGCGGAGGCACCGAAAGCTGCGGCCGAGCGCAGCACCGCGCCGCAGTTCCGGGGGTCGGTCACCTGATCCAGCAGCACCAGCAGCGGCCGGGCGGTAGCCGTCTGAGCCGATTTCTCCAAGATTTCCGCTAGATCCGGAGCCTTCAGCGGGTCGGAGAGCACGGCCAAGCCCTGGTGGCTCGCGCCCGGCGGTAAAAACAGTTCTAACGCGGTCTTGTCGAGAATCTCGGGCGCAAGCGCGCTGCCGCGCCACTCGGCCAAGCGCTCCGCCATCTGCGGCAGGGCGACCAGGCGCTTCAGCCGGCGCCTGGGGTTGTCCAGGGCCGCCAGTACCGCATGCTGACCGAACAGCCAAAGCGGTGCTGGGCGCTCTTCACGGTCCGGTCGGTCGGGTGGGCGAGTCTGGCGAGCACCGCGTCTCTCGCGGGGCTGCTGTTGCGGTTGCGAAGGCTTGCGTCGGCTCATGGAGCACCTTAATATCAGAGCTTGAGCCAGCGTGGCCCAAAGTCGTTTGCTCAGCCGGACGAAAGTTGCGGCTGCGCTTGCCTTTGTCCCTAGTTTCGAGTTGACAGGCCGTTCCAAATCAACATATTTCCCAACGCCATCGCGGCGCCGGCTGCGAGGTCTGGAGGGGTGCCCGAGTGGTTAAAGGGGACGGACTGTAAATCCGTTGGCTCAGCCTACGTTGGTTCGAATCCAACCCCCTCCACCACGTCACTTTGGCACCTTCGGTTCGACCTCGGCAGCGGCGCCGCTCGGGTGTCAAGCCGGTTGGAGGGACCGGGCGGGTGTAGCTCAGTGGCAGAGCTCCAGCCTTCCAAGCTGGCTACGCGGGTTCGATTCCCGCCACCCGCTCCAAACCGGCGGTTCGGCCGGCCAGCGATGGTGGGGGCGGCGTAGGCGGCAGGATCGCTGACGATACGCTAAGCGCCAATGGGGTTGGCCCGGACGGCGCGGTCCGCAAGTGGGCTGGCGCCGGAGTGGGCTGGCGTCGAACGAAAATCTGAGCGAGGCGAACATGTCAAAGGCGAAATTTGAACGGACGAAGCCGCACTGCAACGTGGGGACGATTGGGCATGTTGACCACGGGAAGACGTCGCTGACGGCGGCGATCACGAAGGTATTGGCGGAGAGTGGCGGCGCGA
>JBOHKJ010000094.1:0-4432 GCA_050728975.1 Kiloniellales bacterium
CTGTTATCCTGGAGCAATTCAAGAATCCAGGAAAACTACAGGGAGATGCGTGATGAAAGTCACGAGGAGGACTGCGTTTGGACTTGCTACCGCTCTCGCGGTGGTCGCCTTCGCCGGACCGGTGCAGGCCGCCGGCGAGCTGCATCTTTACAATTGGGCCAACTACTTCCCGCCCGACCTGATGGCCAAGTTCGAGGCCGAGACCGGAATCGCGGTCAGCCTCGATACCTATGCCTCCGACGAGGACATGATGGCGAAGCTGCAGGCCGGCGGCGGCGGCTACGACATCGTGTTTCCGAGCGGTCAGGTGGTCGAAGCGTTGATCAAGCAGGACCTGGTCGAGAAGATCGACGCCAAGTCGATGCCGAACTTCAAGAACGTGCTGGAGCCCTTCCAGAGCGTGGCCGGCGACGAGAACCGCGAGTATACGGTTCCCTACATGTGGGGCACCACCGGCTTCACCTACGACACCGCGAAGGTGCCGGGCGGCACGCTGAGCGAGAGCTGGAAGGAGTTCTTCGAGCCGCGCGAGGAGCTGGTCGGGCAGATCGGCGCGCTCGATTCCACCCCCGACCTCTACAACGCCGCCGCCTACTACCTCGGCGTCGACAAATGCACCGAGGACCCGGCCGCGGCCCAGAAGATCCTCGACCTGCTGCTGGAGCAGAAGAAAGCGGTCAAGCTCTATGCCACCTCCGGCACGATCGACGCCATGGTTTCCGGCGAAACCATCCTGTTCCAGCATTGGAACGGCGCCGCGCATCGCACCAAGGAGAAGCTGCCGACCGCGGTCTATGTCTATCCCGAGGAAGGCACCGGCTTCTGGACCGACAACATGATGGTCCCCAAGGGCGCCCCGAATCTCGAGGCCGCCAAGACCTTCCTGAACTGGATGATGGATCCGGAGAACGCAGCGGTCGCCACGAACTTCGCCGGCTATATGAATTCCATCGAGGGCTCGGACGACTATCTCGACGATTCGCTCAAGGCGGATCCGGCGATCAACATGCCGGAGGAATACGAATCGCGTCTCGTCCCGGTGAAATTCTGTTCGCCGAAGGCGCTGGACCTGCGCAACAAGGTCTGGACCTCGCTCAAGAAGTAGACGGCGGACTGAGCGAGCGGCCATCGGCCGGGCGCCGGAAGGTGCCCGGCCGTCTTCTTTTCCGGCGCACGCTCGCTTACCTTTTAAGTCATAGCAGAGGCACCGCTTAGGACGCAGGGACGCCATGACCGAAAGCAGCGAAACGCTGACCGCCGCTCTCTGGGCCACCAACCTCGCCCGCCCGCTGGCCGATCTCGCCGACTGGGCGGCCGGTGTCGAGCGGCAGCTCGCTGCCGCCAAGGCCGAGGGCGCCAGCCTTCTGGTCCTGCCCGAATATATGTGCGAGCAATGGCTGTCCTTCGCCCCGCCGGAGCTGAAGCCGAGCGAGGAGATTTCCTGGCTCGCCGAGCAAGCGCCCGCCGCGCTGGCGGCCATCGCGCCGCTGCCGGCGTGCCACGACGTCGCGCTGCTCGCCGGAACCATGGCGGTCCAGGCCGAGCGCCCGCTGCCCGGCCAGCCGCCGCAGCTCAACCGCGCCCACCTGCTGCTTCCCGACGGACGCGTGATTTCGCAGGACAAGCTCTGTCTCACGCCGGGCGAGAGAAACCCACAGGCCTGGAACCTCGGCGTCGGCGACGAGATTGCGATAACCGAATGGAACGGCCTCAGGGTCGCCACCCTGATCTGCCTCGACATCGAGCTGCCGGCGCTCTCCTGCCTGCTGGCCGAGCGCGACATCGATTTGCTTCTAGTGCCGTCGATGACCGAAAAGCTTTCGGGCCACGCGCGGGTGTTCTCCTGCGCCAAGGCGCGCGCGGTCGAGCTGCTGACCACGGTGCTCGCGGTCGGCTGCATCGGCAAGGCGGCGGCCAGCAAGCCGCGCCTCTCCAACACCTCGGGTGCGGCGGCCTTCGTGCCCTGCGAAGCCGAGCTCGGCTTCGTCGGCGTCCATGCCGAGCTGCCGCCGAGCGACAGGGCAAAGGGTCCCGGCCCGCTGCTGATCGCCCGCGATCTGCCGCTGGGCGCGATCCGCAGGCTGCGGCGCGGCGGGGCCGAGGTCTGGCCCGGCGCCTGGCGCTCCGCTCATGTGAAGCTTCGCGAGGCCGGCGAGGCGCCGCGCGTCGCGGTCGCCCGACGCTGATGTCCCGGACGCCGCCTTGAAGACCTTTTACAGCGAGGAGCATCGGAAACACGAGGGCACGGCCGAGCTCAACGACGGCAAGATGGTCCCGGTATTCGAGAAGCCGCAGCGCGCCGAGTTCGTTCTCGCGCGCGTCAAGGAGACGAGCCTCGGCGCGATCGAGGCGCCGCGCGATTTCGGCCGCGCGCCGCTCGCCCGCGTGCACAGCGCCGACTATCTCGATTTTCTCGAGCGAGCCCACGAACTCTGGCGCGCCGAGCACGGCGACTGGGATGCGCTGCCGCTCAACTGGGTCGGGCGCGGTATGCGCCACAAGCGCCCGGAGACCATCGACGGCCTGCTGTCCTACTACTCCTTCGATGCCGGCACGCCGATCACGGCGGGAACCTGGCCGGCGATCACCGCGTCGGCGAACTGCGCGCTCTCGGCCGCGCGCGAGATAAGCGACGGCGCAAGCGCCGCCTTCGCGCTCTGCCGCCCGCCGGGACACCACGCGGCCGCCGACTATCTCGGCGGCTACTGCTATCTCAACAACGCGGCGATCGCCGCCCAGTGGCTGCGCGATCAGGGTACGGCGCGCGTCGCCATCCTCGACGCCGACTATCACCATGGCAACGGCACGCAGTCGATCTTCTATGCGCGGGGCGACGTCTACTTTGCCTCGCTCCACGGCCATCCGGCCCAGGAGTATCCCTTCTTTCTAGGTTACGAGGACGAGACCGGCGAAGGCGGGGGCGCGGGCTGCAACGCCAACTATCCGCTGCGATGGGGCAGCGACTTCGCCCGCTGGGGAGCCGCGCTCGACCGGGCGCTCGCCGGCATCGCCGCCTTCGAGCCGGACGCGCTGGTGGTCTCGCTCGGGGTCGACACCTTCGAAAAGGACCCGATCTCGCGCTTCAAGCTGAAGAGCGAGGACTATCTGACGGTCGGCAGGAGGATCGCTTCGTTGAAGCGCCCCACCGCCTTCGTCATGGAAGGCGGCTACGCGGTGGCCGAGATCGGCATCAACGCGGTCAACGTCCTGCAGGGCTTCGAGGGCGCCTAGCGGCTCCAAGCCGTCTTGGCCGGCGCGCGCTTCTCCCCCTACAATCGCGTCTAGAACAAGAACCCTGGCGGGCAATCGGGGAGAGCGGCGGTCTATGGTGGCGCGGGTTCGCACCGTTGCCTTCTCCGGCATCGAGGTGGTGGATGTCGACGTCCAGGTGCAGATGGCCCCTGGGCTGCCGGCCTTCGCGCTGGTGGGGCTGCCCGACAAGGCCGTCGGCGAGAGCCGCGAGCGGGTGCGCGCGGCCCTGACCGCGCTGGGTCTCGCGCTGCCGCCCAAGCGGATCGTCATCAACCTGGCGCCGGCCGATCTCGCCAAGGAAGGCAGCCACTTCGACCTTCCCATCGCGCTCGGCCTGCTCTCCGCCATGGGCGTGCTTCCGGGCGACGCGCTGGCCGAGTACGCGGCGCTCGGCGAGCTGGCGCTGGACGGACGGATCGCCCCGGTGGGCGGGGTGCTGCCGGCGGCGCTCCACGCGTCTGCCCAGTCGCTCGGCCTGATCTGCCCGGCGGCGCAAGGCGGCGAGGCGGCCTGGGCCGACGGCATCGAGATCCTGGCGGCACCCGACCTGCTGGCGCTGGTCAATCACTTCAAGGGCAGCCGGGTGCTGGCCGCGCCGCTGCCGGCGATCGAGGAGGTCGACAGCCGCAGCCTGCCCGACCTCGCCGACATCAAGGGCCAGGAGACCGCCAAGCGCGCGCTCGAAGTCGCAGCGGCCGGCGGCCACAACCTGCTGATGCTCGGGCCTCCGGGTGCGGGCAAGTCGATGCTGGCCCAGCGCCTGCCCGGCATCCTGCCGCAACTCGAGCCGGCCGAGGCGCTGGAAGTCTCGATGGTCCACTCGGTCGCCGGCTTCTTGAACGAGGGCCGCCTGCTGCGGCGGCGGCCGTTTCGCGATCCGCACCACTCGGCCTCGCTGCCGGCGCTGGTCGGCGGCGGCATGCGGGCCAGGCCCGGCGAGGTTTCCCTCGCGCACCTCGGCGTGCTGTTCCTGGACGAGCTGCCGGAGTTCCAGAGGCAAACGCTGGAAGCGTTGCGCCAGCCGCTCGAAAGCGGGCGCGTCACCGTGGCGCGCGCCATCGCGCAAGTCACCTATCCGGCGCGGGTGCAGCTGGTGGCAGCGATGAACCCCTGCCGCTGCGGCCATCTCGACGATCCGGCGCTGGCCTGCGCCCGCGCGCCGCGCTGCGCGCGTGACTAC
>JBOHKJ010000095.1:0-19819 GCA_050728975.1 Kiloniellales bacterium
GCCCCCCTCCTCGCCTTCCTTCGAGCCGGCGAAGAGCTGAATCGGCGCACCAGGCATGACGGTCGAAATCGCGTGCTTGTAGACCAGCTGCGAGTGGGCGTCGCGGCGCAGCAGCACGGAAAAGTTGTCGAACCACGTAATGATCCCCTGCAGCTTTACGCCGTTTACCAGGAAGATCGTGACTGGAACTTTGTTCTTGCGGACGTGATTGAGAAACACGTCCTGCACGTTTTGCGGCTTTTCAGCGGCCATTGGAGTTCCCCCTCTTTGTGTTCTTCTGAGGCCGTTCTAGTTGTCTCTATCGCTTCCCTGGAAGGCCGTTCCACTGCCGCTCCCTTCTTCGCCAAGGGCAATGCTTCGAGCTGAGCCGGCGCAACCTTCGCCCCGCGGTCGGTCCTCCGCCGCAGCGCCCGCAATTCTACACCTCCCTCAGCCTCTGGGCCAAGGCAGCGCAATTCTTCAGATGGAGATGGGGTGCAGCGGTGGCGAATTCACCCTCTACCGGCGCCTCCGGGCGCAGCAGTACCGGCACGCAGCCGGCGTTGACCGCGCAAGCCATATCGATGTCAGTATCGCCGATCAGCCAGACCTCGGGGCCAGGAGCCAGGCCGCTGCCGGCCAGAGCCAAGTCAACGACCTCGGCCGCCGGCTTGTCCCGAGCCGCGTCGTTAGCCCCGACCAGCGCACGGAAATGTCGGTCCCAGCCGAGATGCGCGGCCTCCCTGCGCAGGATCGGCCCCATCTTGTTGCTGACAACCGCGAGGTAGAAGCCAGCTCCCGCCAGTTCGGCGATCATCCCTCCGGCGCCGGGCACCTCGCACAGCGCCTCCAGATGACTGGCCTCGAATGTGCGGTAGAAGAGCGCGGCCGCCTCCTCTGCGCGCTCACCGAACAGGTGGGGGAAGGATTCCCGGGCCGAGGCCCGTACTCGGCGGCGCGTCTCCTCATAGCTCCAAGCCGGCTCGCCCATGCCGGCGAGCGTGACATTCATCGAGCGGTGGAGAAGGGCCCAGCTGTCGACCAGCGTATTGTCCCAATCGAACAGCAGCGCCTTGGGCCGTGACAACGTCAAGAGCTGGCCCCCGACCCCGCCATGTAGTCCATGTAGGCCTGTCGCAGCTTAGCCGTGAGCAGTCCAGCGCTGCCGTTGCCGACCGGCCTGCCGTCGATCTCGGTCACCGGCAGGACGAAGGACGAGCTGGAGGTAAGGAAGGCCTCCTTCGCCTCCTCCGCCTCGGCCTTGCTGAAGCGTCGTTCCGACAGTCGGTAGCCCTCTGCTCGAATCAACCTGAGTAGCGTGAGGCGCGTGATGCCGTTCAGAATCGTATTGCTGGCATCGCGCGTCACGACCTCGCGGTCCCGGGTGACGATCCATGCATTGGACGAGGTCCCTTCTGTGACGAAGCCCTCGCCATCGATCTGCCACGCTTCGTAGGTACCGGCCTCGGCGGCAGCCTGCTTGCCGAGTACGTTGGGCAGTAGCGACACCGATTTGATATCGCACCGCTGCCAGCGGATGTCGGGGATGGTGATCACCTTGACCCCTTCGGTCAACATCTTCTCATTCTGCGGCTTCATTTGCTTGGCGGTCATCACCAGCGCCGGCCGCGCAGCCTTGGGAAACTTGTGGTCGCGCGGCGCGACGCCGCGGGTCACCTGCATATAGACGATACCATTCGTCAGTCGATTGCGTCGCACGATCTCACGGGCGATCAACTTGAGCGCGGCACGCGATGTCGGCATCGGGATCTCGAGTTCGTCGAGCGAGCGCTCTAGTCGATCCAGGTGCGGCTCCTCGTCGATCAGCCGTCCCTTATGGATAGTGACCACTTCGTAGACTCCGTCGGCGAACTGATAGCCGCGGTCCTCGATATGCACCGCCGCTTCGGCATGGGGGACATAGCGACCATTGACATAGGCTTGATGCGACATCCTTCGTGCTTCTCCCTGCCTCTAAAAGAACTCAAGCTTCACAGCGAAGAGATTCTCGATTTTCTTGACCGCTTCGGTCGCGGCGAAGAGCACCACCAGATCGTTGGCCCGCACCACGGTGTCGCCGCGCGGGATGATCACCTCGTCGCCACGCACGATGGCACCGATCAGTACCTCTTCCGGCAGCGGCGCGTCGCGGATCGCCAGACCGACCAGGCTGGAGGTTTCAAGCGCCTCCGCCTCGATGACTTCTCCAAAGCCCTCGGAGATCGAGTGGACTGAGCGGATACGGCCGCGTCGCACGTGCTGCAGAATGGTCGAGACAGTAATCGCTCGCGGGCTCACGACGGTGTCGATCCCGAGCGTGCCGATCAATGGCCCGTAGCTAGTCTTGTTGATCAAGGTCACGGCGCGGCGGCAGCCGAAGCGCTTGGCCAGTAGCGAGGCTAGGATGTTGACCTCGTCGTCGTTGGAAACTGCGACGACAGTCTCCGCATCCGCGGCGTTGGCCTCTTCCAGAATCTCATTCTCCAACGCATCGCCGTTGATCACCACCGTTCGCTCAAGCGCCCGGGCCACGGTCTCGGCGCGCGCTGCCTCCAACTCGATCAGCTTGAGCGATACCGACGGATGGCCCTTCTCCACTGCGGTCGCTAGCGTCAGGCCGATGTTGCCGCCGCCAACGATGATGACGCGGCGCGCTTCCTTCTCGTCGTGACCGAAGGCAGCCATGGCGCGCGTCACATGGCTGGTCTCGGCGACGAAATAGACATCGTCGCCGGCAATCAGGTTCTCCTCCGGGCTGGGCACCAGGCCCTTACCCCTGCGCCAAACCCCGACCACGGTGATGTGCAACTCGGGAAACAATGCAGTCAGTTGGCGCAGTGGCGTGTCGAGTATCGGCGTCGCGGCGGTGCAGTGAACCCCAATCAGGCTCACCTTGCCGTTGGCCAGCGGATGCACATCGAAGGCGCCGGGCACCAGCAGGCGACGCTCGATGGCGCGTGCCACCTCCACCTCGGGCGAGATGATGACGTCGATCGGCATATTGACGCGGCTGAAGAGGTCCGACCACAGTGGGTCGAGGTAGCTCTGGTCGCGGATGCGCGCGACCTTGGTCGGCACGTCGAAGATCGAATGGCAGACCTGACAGGCTACCATGTTAACCTCATCGGCATAGGTGACAGCGATCACCATGTCAGCGTCGGCCGCGCCGGCGCGCTCGAGCACGTTGGGATGGGAAGCAAAGCCGACCACGCCCTTGACATCGATCGATTCGGTGACGCGTCCGATCAGTTCCGACGACTGATCGATCACCGTAACATCGGCGTCCTCGCTCGCCAGATAGCGCGCAATGTTGAAGCCGACCTGGCCTGCGCCGCAGATGATAACTTGCATGAAGGGGGCGGCGGTAGCCGCGCGCTGTTAATGCTTTTCCGTCGAGTGGATGCCCAACGATCGCAGTTTCCGGTGAAGTGCCGAGCGTTCCATTCCGACGAACAGGGCGGTACGCGATATATTGCCGCCGAAGCGCATGATCTGCGCTTCCAGGTATTGCCGCTCGAAGACTTCGCGCGCCTCGCGCAGCGGCAGCGTCATCAATTCAGATCCGTTATCGCCCCGAAGCGCCACTGGGGCGATCGAACCGATTTCCGGCGGGAGCATGGCGCTTCGAACCGGCTCGTCCTGCGCACCCGGTGCCATGATGAGGATCCAGTCGACGACGTTACGGAGCTGACGGACATTTCCGGGCCAGGCATAAGACTGTAACGCGGTCATGGCATCTTCTGAGAGCCGCCGCGGCGCTAAGCCCGCCACCTCCGCCGCATGGCACATGAAATGGACAACCAGGTCGGGAATGTCCTCGCGCCGGTCGATAAGCGACGGCACCCGAATCGGGACGACGTTGAGACGATAGAAAAGATCCTCGCGGAATCGCCCCCGGGCCATCAGTTCCTGCAGGTCGCGATTGGTCGAGGCAATAACCCGCACATCGACCTCGACCGATCTCCTGCCGCCAATCCGTTCGAATGCCTGGTCCTGAAGCACCCTGACGATCTTACCCTGGGTCTCAAGGGGCATATCAGCCACTTCGTCCAAAAGCAACGTGCCACCATGGGCACGCTCATAGGTTCCGCTGCGCGTGCCGCCGTCCTCGCCGTGTTCGCTGCCGAACAGTTCGGTCTCAAGACGCTCGGGATTCATGGTGGCACAATTCAGTGCCACGAAAGCGTTGTTGGCGCGTCGCGACCGGGCATGGATCAGGCGCGCCACCACCTCTTTTCCGGTTCCGGGGGCGCCGGTGATCAATACCCGGCTGCCGGTGCTTGCAACCTTGGATATGGAATGCCGCACATGGCCGATCATTGGCGAGGTTCCGACAAGGTCTGTCACAGGACCGGCCTTGAGGCGCAGTTCTTCTATTTCGCGCCGCAGGTGGGCCGCCTCGATCGCGCGTGACACGACCAATAGCAAACGATCCGACTTGAATGGCTTCTCGATGAAGTCGTATGCGCCGTCCTTTATGGCGGCCACCGCAGTCTCGATTGTGCCGTGGCCCGAGATCATCACCACCGGAAGGCCGGGCATATTCCGCTGGATCGTCTTTAACACGTCGAGTCCGTCGAGCGGCGAATCCTTGAGCCAGACATCGAGCACCACCAGGCTCGGCCGTCGACTGGCGAGCGCATCGAGCGCGGCGGGACCGTCGGCCGCCTCGCGCGTCTCGTAACCCTCGTCACGCAGGATGCCGGCCATCAGCATCCTGATGTCGGCCTCGTCGTCGACGATGAGAATCTCATGCCCCATACAGAATTCGCCGTGCGGTTGCCGGTTCGCGTTGTTCTTCCGCTGCGCGTTCCAACGCCGGGAAAAGAAGCGTAACCTTGGCTCCGCCCCCGCTCGCATCCTCTAGCAGCAATTCCCCGCCGTGATCTTCCATGATCTTCTTCACGATGGCTAGCCCCAGGCCTGTGCCTTTTTCGCGATGCGTAACGTAGGGCTCGGTCAATCGATGCCGGTCGCCCTTCGGCAGGCCTCGGCCATTGTCCACTATTTCAAGCGCCAATTGCCCCTCGCGCTGCTGAAGCCGCACGGCGATTCGGCCCGAGGGCGCCCCTCCCTCTCGTGCTTCTATGGATTCTGCAGCATTTTGCAATAGATTGATGACGGCACGGGCGACCTGCTGTCCGTCGCAGAGCGTCATTGCCGGCGCCTCGGGAAGCGTGAGCGAATAGGCGATGGCAGGGCGGGCCTGCTCCTCCAGCGGCAACGTCGGCCGTACGATTTCGCATAGGTCAGTTTCAGAGAAAACCGGCGCTGGCATACGGGCAAAGGATGAGAATTCGTCGACCATGCGGCCAATCTCGCCAACCTGGCGCACGATCGTGTCGGTACAGGCACGGAATGTGTCGCTATCGCCTTGCACCTGGCTGAGGTACTTGCGCTGCAGGCGTTCCGCCGACAATTGGATCGGTGTCAGCGGATTCTTGATCTCATGGGCGATGCGCCTTGCGATGTCTGACCAAGCCGCCTTGCGTTGAGCCGAGAGTAGCTCCGAGATGTCGTCGAACGTGACGACATAGCCGACCACGCCTTGGCTATCCAGCTCGGCGGCAATGCGGACACGCAAGGTTCGCTGGCTTCCGTCCTGGCTTACGCGCATCACGCTACTCTCACGCAAGCGCTTGGGACGTGCCCGCACGTCCGCCAACAACTCCGCCATTTCCGGGGCCACCTCGCCGAGCGGCCGACCGCGCAATGCTGATTCCTCTAGACCCAGTAAGGCGCAGGCCGAGCGATTGGGCAGCGTTATTCGGCCGTCGGTGTCGAGGCCCAGAACACCGGCCGAGACTCCGCCGAGCACCGCCTCGATGAATCGGCTGCGCAGGTCGAGCTGCCGATTGGCGTCGAGCAGTTGGTCCTGCTGTCGGCCGATCTCGTTGGTCATGCGATTGAAGGCGAGCGCCAGCATGCCGATCTCCTCGCCCGCCTCGTGCTCGTCGACTCGTGCCGCCAAATCGCCGCCGCGGACCTTTTCTGTCGCGTCGATCAAGGCGCCGATCGGTCGAGACAGGTAGTTGGCGAAAGCCAGCCCGACCCAGATCGCCGCCAGGAGCAACATCAACGCAATCACTGCGAACAGCAACGCAAAGGTCACCTGGATGCCACTGCGCTGGCCTTCCAGCTCCTGATAAAGGCGCACTGCACCTTTGGTGCGATCTATGTGGCCCAAAATCTGGGGATCGACCGGGCGTCCGACATAGAGGAAAGCGCCGGCCAGCGATTCGAGGCGCACCAAGGCGCGAACCCGATCGTCTTCCTCGGAGGTCAGCACCACCGGCTCGCCGCTGGCCGCTTGCCTCAGAGCCCAGTTGGGAATCTGGGGGTCGAACTCAAGCACTATCGAGAAGCCGGCCCGGGCAAGCACCTGGCCGGTCGCGTCGAAAATCACCGCCTCGGTCAGCGAACGCACTGCCGCCTGAGCAGCCATCACCTGGTTCAGACGTTGCGGATCGAGTAACAGCAACGGCCCCTCCCGGTTCAAGTCCTGGGCCATGGCCAGCACATCCGCAGTGATCGTCTGTTGATGCTCATGGAGGTAACCCTGGGCTACGGCCAGCGAACCGTCGAGCGCAGTTCGCACACGCTCACTGAACCAGCCCTGCAGCCCGACGTCGAACAGTACCACCGAAAAAGTGGCTATCACGATAGTCGGCAGCACAGCGATAAGGCTGAACAGCGCAACCATGCGCGCGTGGAGGCGGGCGCCGGCCTTGCGTTGTCGACGCGCCAGCCAAAGGATTACCAGGCGACGCGACACCAGGGCCGCCAGCGCCAGCAGCAGCACCAGATCGAGGTTGAGCAGCAGCAATACCGAGGAGGGCCGCAGCGTGATCGGCAGGCTGCCAGTCATCGCAGCGAAGGTTGTCGTGCCGGAGGCGATGGCGGCGACCACCAGCAGCAGAGCTAGATTGCGCTCGAGGTTTACCCGCGCAGCCCAGGCACTCAGGCGCCCGAGGGTGCTTACCCGACCGCCGGGTTCCGGCGCCTGCGCCTTTGCCACCGCCTGTTCCATGAGAGTTCCCGGTTCATTTAAGGCCGCGAATCACCGCAATGTCCAGGTCGCGGAGCTTTTTCCGCAGAGTATTGCGGTTAATGCCCAGCAGGCGTGCAGTGCGAATCTGGTTACCGCGGGTTGCAGCCAGGGCCAACTCGAGCAGCGGCTTCTCGACTTCGCGCATCACCCGGTCGTAGAGCCCGGGCGCCGGGAGCCGGCCCTTGTGCGCGGCAAAATAGTCGGAAAGCTGGCGCTCCACCGCCTCGCGCAGGGATTCGCTCTGGCTCCGGCCCGGCTGACTGTCGCCGCGGCTTTCGGCCAACTCGGCCCTCAGAATGTCGCGGCCGATCACGTCGGCGCTGTAGAGGGCGGCGAGACGCCGCACCAGATTCTCGAGCTCGCGCACGTTGCCGGACCAACGGTGCACCTTGAGATCGGCCATGGCATCCGGGGTCAGGCTCTTGGCCGGCAGACCCTCGGTTTCGCCACGGGCGAAGAAATGGCGCACCAGCTCCGGGATGTCCTCGCTGCGCTCGCGCAACGGCGGCAAGCGGATCGGGACCACATTGAGGCGATAGAATAGATCCTCTCGGAACAACCCCTGGCGCACCAACTGCTTCAAGTCGCGATGGGTCGCCGCCACGATCCGCGCGTCGGCACGTAGCGACGATCGCCCGCCCACCGTGGTGTACTCGCCTTCTTGCAGAACGCGCAGCAGACGCGTCTGCGCCTCCAGCGGCATGTCACCGATCTCGTCGAGGAACAGCGTGCCGCCAGCCGCCTGCTCGAAGCGTCCCGAATAGCGCGCGGTAGCGCCTGTGAAGGCGCCTTTCTCGTGGCCGAATAGCTCGCTTTCGATCAGCTCGCGCGGGATTGCCGCCATGTTGATCGGCACGAAGGGGCCGGCGCGGCGCTTGCCGTAGTCGTGAAGCGCCCGCGCGATGAGTTCCTTGCCCGTCCCGCTCTCTCCATAGATCGTCACGGTCAGGTCGGTGCCCATCAGCCGTGCGAGAACGCGGTAGATATCCTGCATCGCCGGCGAGCGGCCAATCAAAGGCAGCGTCTCATCCTCGGTGGTGGTCGGGAGCGTCTCGCTGTTTATCATCGTGCTCCCCGCCTCCGCTTCGGACAGCGCTCGCGCCACCAAACCGACCAGCTCGCGCAGGTCGAAGGGCTTCGGCAGGTATTCGAATGCGCCGCATTCTGCCGCCTTGACTGCTGTCAGCAGGGTACTGCGGGCCGACATAACGATGACTCGAAGATTGGGCCGAACCCGCTTGATTCGCGGCACCAGGTCGAGGCCGTTCTCGTCGGGCATGACGACGTCAGTCAGCACCAGGTCGCCCTCGCCGCTTTCGACCCACTGCCAAAGCGTCGCCGCGTGTCCAGTGGTGCGCACGTCGTAGCCTTCGCGCCCAAGCGCCTGGGCCAGCACGGTACGGATCGCGCGATCGTCGTCGGCGACCAGTATGGTCGCGCCATTCATGGGATGTCCTTTTCGATAAGGTCGTCGGGCGCCTTGGGCAGCAGCATGCGGAAAATCGTCCTCCTGGGCTCGCTGTCGAACTCTACGACCCCGCCATGGTCGCCGACGATCTTTGCCACAAGGGCCAGCCCTAGGCCCTTGCCACCGGCCTTGCCAGTGACGAAGGGATCGAAGAGATGCGCGCGCAGGTCTTCGGGGATTCCCGCGCCGTTGTCCTGGACACTCACCAGCAGCGGCAGGTCGATTCGGCTGTTGCTGCCGGGAACAGCGAGACGCACCGAGTGCCGATAGGAGGTGGAAAGCAGAATCTCCCCGCCTTTGTGCGGAACGGCCTCTGCAGCGTTCTTGACCAGGTTGAGCAGGGTCTGGATCAAGAGGTCGCGGTTGCCGTAGACCGGCGGCAGCGAAGGGTCGTAGGCCTCGAGGAAGCGGAGGTGGCGGCCGAATCCGTGGCTGGCGAGGCGCCGTACGTGGTTCAGCACCTCGTGAATATTGACCGGCCCACGCGGAATCGGCCGGTCGTCGGCGAACATCTCCATGTGGTCGACAAGCGCCACGATGCGGTCAGCCTCCTCGGTGATCAGACGCGTCAGCTGGCGCGCATCCGGCGAGGCATCCTGCTCCAGTAACTGCGCCGCCCCGCGGATGCCCGACAACGGGTTTTTGACTTCATGGGCCAGCATCGCCGCCATTGCGGTCACCGAGCGGGCAGCGTTGCGGTGGACTAGTTGGTTGTCGATCTTGCGGGCGATTGAGCGCTGTTGCAGCGCCACCACCACGCCGTCGTTTTCGCCTACCGCTGAGACGTCGACCGAGACGAAATGCGAGCCGATGCGCGGGCTCTCGATGGTGATGCCATATTCGGAGACGCTGTGGCCGCCGGCACGCACCGCGCCGATCAAGCCGAAAATCGGGCTGTCAGCCGGCAGAAAGTCGGTCAGTGGCCGGCCGTTGAGCGCGGTCACGCTGGTCTTGAAGAACTGCTCGGCGGCCAGATTGGCGAAAGCCAGCTGCCCCTCTGCGTCGATCAGGAACACCGGCTCGGCGAGGGCATTGAGCAGCTGCCCCGGGTCGGCCGCGACCACTGCAAGCGGTACGGGCGACTTGCGCTCGGTTGCCTTGCCGCTGCGCCCCCGCCCCACAACCACTTGCGATCCCCCGTTTTTGATGATTTTATAGGCAGACGAGTTACTTGCCCGGTCTTTGGGCAAGGTTGACCGAGAATCTTATTGCGGGCAAGGGTTTTGGTAATGCCAGGAAGCCGGGCCTCCGATTAGGCCAGCAGCGCCTCTGTGACGAACTTGACCCCCGGGTAGGCCAGAGTCAGTAGGAGATAAACCAGCAGCACCAGGCGCGCCGCGCGGCGACCGCGCAGCCCGCTCAAGCGGTGCGCCAACAACAAAAGCCCGACCAAAGCAAATGCCAGCAGCGCCAGCAGTGTCTTGTGATCTAATGCGAGCAGCGGTGCGCCGGATTCGTAACCTTCTGCCATGCCGCTCGATATACTGACTAGCAGTGCCGCCAGAACTGCTACCAGCAGACGCAGCTCCAGCCGCTCGGCCACCGCCAGGGCCGGCAGGCTGTGCGTCCAATCGGTCGGCCGATGGCGTTTGAGCACCCGCTCTTGAAGCACCACGGCGGCGGCAGCGATGGCCGCCAGGGTCGCCAGCCCGTAGGCGACCAGCGAGGCACCGATGTGGATCTCGAGCCAGGAACCAAGATTCCCGATCGCCGAGCCGCCGCTCTCAGTTGCGCTCCAGAGCGCCGCCAGGGCCGCCACCAGCACCAGATAAGGGAACAACAGTGGCGCGAGCCGCCAAGCCCCGCGGTCCAGCACCACCAGGAGCGCAAATAGCGTCACCGTTGCGGTGACTGAGAGCCAAAGCGCGCTGCCCAGACCGGTCTCCCAGCCGGTGGTCAGGCGCACCACGACCAGTGCCAGCGGACCAGCGACCGCAACCGCCAACAGCAGCCGGTCCATGGTCTTAGTGACGCCCGGCCGGCGGCCCAGCAACGCCGCCGGCAGCAAGGCGAGAAGGGCGGAGATATCGAGCAGTTGGCTTGGGTTCATGGCGCGCCTTATACAACAGCCCTGGTCGGCTCGCGACAGGGCCCGGCTAGATGCCGGCTAAGGTGCCACGACAATGACCCGCAAAATCTTCTGGCTGGAGCCTTACCGTTGTGAGGTTAGCGCCCGCATTGCCAGCGTTGCAGGCAACGAGGTGACGCTCGACCAAACGATTTTCTTCGCCTTTTCCGGCGGACACGAGAGCGATCAGGGCACCATTGACGGCAAGCGGGTCCTGGAAGGCGCACAAGGACGGCAAGGAGATTGTCTATTGTCTCAAGGAAGGCCACGGCTTGGTTCCCGGTCAGGCAGTCGCGGTGGCCATCGACTGGCTACGGCGCAATCGCTTGATGCGTCTTCACTTTGCCGCCGAGCTAATCCTGGTTCTGACTACGAAGCACCTCGCCGGGATCGAGAAGATCGGCGCCCATATCGCTGAAGATAAAGCTCGAATCGATTTTGCATGGCCCGATGATATCGCCAAGCACCTTGCGCTCCTGGCGGCGGAAGCCGAGAGGATCGTCGATGCCGACTTGGCGGTGGAGAGCGCCTTCAGCGACGTAGCCGCCGGCCGGCGCTACTGGAAGATCGTGGGCTTCGCCCGCGTGCCCTGCGGCGGCACCCATATCAAGCGCAGCGGCGAAGTCGGCCGCCTGACGCTGAAACGCAAGAACCTCGGCAAGGGCAAGGAGCGGATAGAGATCGCACTGGCCGACGGCAGCCCCTAGATTTCACGTCCGCTCCCGGGGTATTGGCTCTTGTCATGATGCAGCAGGAAACCGTGGCACTGGTGGTCGCGGCCGGGCGCGGCGAGCGCTTCGGCAGCGCGCAACCCAAGCAGTATGCCAAGCTCGCCGGCTGTCCCCTGCTCCGCTATTCCTTGGAAAGCCTGTCGCGCCACCCCAAGGTCACCCGCGTCGTTGCGGTGATCCACCCCGATGATCGCCCGCTCTATGGCGAGGCGGCGGCCGGGCTCGCGCTCGCGGAACCGGTCGCAGGCGGCGCCAGCCGCCAGGAGTCAGTGCGCCTTGGCCTCGAGAGCCTCGCCCAAGCTGCTCCGGCGCGCGTCCTGATTCACGACGCGGCCAGACCCTTTGTGCCGGCCAGCGTCATCGACCGCATAATAGGTGCGCTCGAAAGGGCGCCTGGCGCCATCGCCGCCTTGCCGCTGGCCGACAGCCTGAAGCGCGCCAAGGACGATCGCTGTATCGCCGGCAGCGTTCCCCGCGATGGCCTGTGGCGCGCGCAGACCCCCCAGGGCTTCCGCTTTGCCGAGATCCTCGCCGCCCATCGGGCCGCCCAGGGTGCCGAGCTGACCGACGACGCTGCGGTCGCTGAGCGCGCCGGCCTGACGGTCGCGCTGATCGAAGGCGCATTGGAAAGCTCCAAGATTACCGAGCCCGCCGACCTCGCTTGGGCCGAGCGCTGGCTCGCCGCCAGCCGCGAGACACGGGTCGGACAGGGTTACGACGTGCATCGCTTCGCGCCCGGCGACGCGGTGATGCTCTGCGGCGTCCGGGTGCCGCACAGCGCTTCGCTCGCTGGCCATTCCGACGCCGATGTGGGACTCCACGCGCTGACCGACGCAATCCTCGGCGCACTTGGCCGCGGTGACATCGGCCAGCACTTTCCGCCCAGCGAGGCACGTTGGCGCGGCGCCGATTCCACACTTTTCGTAACCCATGCCCGCGATCTGGTTGCCGAGCGCGGCGGCAACATCCTTCATGTCGACGTGACCCTCGTCTGCGAGGTGCCGAAGATCTCGCCCCACCGTGCCGCCATGGTGACCCGCATTGCCGAATTGCTCGGCATCGCCCCCGAGCGGGTTAGCGTCAAGGCAACGACGACCGAGGGGCTCGGCTTCGCCGGCCGGCGCGAAGGGATTGCCGCCAGCGCGGTGGCGACCCTTACGCTGCCGGCCCCGACCAGTCCATGAACGGCAGCGCGACTGCCAGTCGCCTGGCAATGCTGGTCGCCACTTGGTTCGGCTGCGGACTGCTGCCGCGCGCACCTGGAACCTGGGGGTCGCTGGCGGCGCTCGGCTGCGCGGCTATGCTGGTCGCGCTTGGCGGGACGATACTGCTGGTGACCGCTCTGCTCGTCCTGCTTCCGCTGGGCACCTGGGCTGCCGGCCGCTATGCCGACGGGCAGGGCATTAAGGATCCCGGGGCAGTTGTGGTCGACGAGGTTTCGGGGCAGTGGCTGGCACTGCTGGTCCTGCCGCTGGAGCCGGTCGCATATCTGCTCGCTTTCGCGTCGTTCCGCTTGTTCGACATCTCCAAGCTCTGGCCGGCTTCCTGGATCGAACGGAATATGAGCGGTGCAACCGCGATCATGGCTGATGACCTGGTTGCCGGCCTCTACGCGGCGGCGCTTTCGTTCCTTCTATTGCGGGTTACAGGGCTCTAGATGTTTCCGCACGAACTCATCCAGCAAGCCGCAGCTCTTGTGGCTGCCTTCGAGGAGAAGGGGCTGATGCTGGTTACCGCGGAATCCTGCACCGGCGGTCTGATCGCCGGCTGCCTCACCGAGGTCGCCGGCTCTTCCGCGGTCGTCGAGCGCGGTTTCGTCACATACTCCAACAATGCCAAGATCGAGTTGCTCGGCGTGCCGCCTGCCCTCCTGCAACGGCATGGCGCGGTGAGCGACGAAGTGGCAAGGGCAATGGCGGCCGGTGCGCTCACCCGTTCGCCCGCCGACCTCGCGGTCTCTGCGACCGGTGTTGCCGGCCCCGGCGGAGGTTCGGCCGAAAAGCCGATCGGCCTGGTCTTCCTCGGCGGCGCGCGGCGCAACGGCACTGTGGAACAGCGAGCGCCGCTCGCGCGGCGCTTCGTCTTTTCCGGTGATCGCGACGCGGTGCGGCTCGCCGCAGTCACAGCCGCCCTCGAGCTGCTGGCGGAGCTGGGGAGCTAGAACTTGTCCGATTCGGAGCCGCCGCCGCAGGACGAACGGTCGCGGTCGGACTCGCCGTCGCTCATTCCAACCACGCAACAGCGCACCGGGCTGGCCACCGTCGGAGTTCTCGACGTCCTCTTGCTGATCGCCGGCATGCTCCTGGTCGGATTCGGAGTCACCCTCGGTTTTCGTAGTTTGCTCGGTGCCGCCGGCCTGGAGTGGCTCGCCTTGCCGCTGATCGTCGTTGTGCAGTCGCTCGGCTTCCTGGCACTGCTATGGCTTGTCGTTCTGCAGCGACGCCATCTTGACTGGCGCTGCCTCGGCCTGAAGCCGGCGCCACCTGCGTGGCTGGGCCGCGCGGTAGTCCTCGGGCTCGGCGCGGTGCCGGTGGCGATGGCGATCAACTATCTGGTGCAGGCCCTGCTCGGCGAGACCTGGGAGAATCCACAGATCGAGACCCTTGCGCCGGAGGGGGGTAGCCTCGCCAGCGGTATGGTCTTGCTGCTTCTCGTCTCATTCGTGGTCCCCTTCGTCGAAGAGTTGCTGTTTCGCGGGCTTCTATTCGCCTGGCTGGCCGAGCGCTGGAGTCTTGCGCTGGCCTATCCACTGAGCGCGCTGGCCTTCGCCTCGCTGCACTTCCTTCTGCCGCTCTTCCCGGCGCTGTTTCTCATGGGTCTGCTGCTGGCCTACGTTTACCGCGAGAGTGGATCGATCTGGGCCCCAATCATTGTCCACGGCCTCTTCAACGGCCTGATGCTGTCAGTGGTGCTCATGGCACGCAGCTTCGCGCCAGAGGTCGTGTGAGGCCGTCTATTGGCCGCCCTCGCCGTAGAGCTTCTTCGCCCGCGCTTCGAATGCGCCAACCATGCGCTTCACCGCTTCCTGGAACAGCGGCTGCATCAGGGTCTGCAACAGGTGCGAGTGGAACTCGAAATCGACGTAGAAATCGAGCGCCGTGCCACTTCCGCGCGCCTCAAAAATCCAGTGGTTGTTCAGATACTTGAATGGCCCTTCCTGATAAACCACATCTATCCGACAACTGGGCCGGTCGAGGCTCACCCTGCTGGTGAAGCGTTCGCGCAACATCCTGAAACCGATCACCAAATCGGCGACGATCGTCTCCCCTTCGCGCTTCCTGATGCGCGCAGCGACGCACCAGGGCAGGAATTCGGGATAGCGCTCGACATCGGCCACCAGCTCGAAGAGCTGGTCCGGCCTGTAGGGGAGAACGCGGACCTCGGCGTGGGTGGGCATCGCCGCTCCGTCGCCTGGGCGCCGCTCAAGGCCGGCCTTAGCCGACGGCGGCGAGCTTGGCTTCGCGGGCGGCGCGCAGCCGCTTGAAGTCGTCGCCGGCGTGGTAGGAGCTGCGCGTCAGCGGGGTCGCCGAAACCATCAGGAAGCCCTTGCCGTAGGCGAGCGCCTCGTAATGCTTGAAGGCCTCGGGCGTGATGAAGTCCTCGACCGAGAGGTGCTTCCTGGTCGGCTGCAGGTACTGGCCGATGGTGAGAAAGTCGACGGCCGCCGCACGCAGGTCGTCCATCACCTGGGAGACTTCCTGTCGCCCCTCGCCCAAGCCCACCATCAGCCCGGATTTCGTGAACAGCGTCGGGTCGAGCTGCTTGGCCCGGGCCAGAAGCTGCAGCGAAACGAAATAACGCGCGCCGGGCCTGACCGAGGGATAGAGCCGCGGTACGGTTTCCAGGTTGTGGTTGAGGACGTCGGGCTTGGCCTCGACCACGATCTCCAGCGCGCCCTCCTTCTTGAGGAAGTCCGGCGTCAAAACTTCGATGGTGGTGCCGGGCGCGGCCTGGCGGATCGCGCCAATGGTCTCGGCGAAGTGCCTGGCGCCGCCGTCGGCCAGATCGTCGCGGTCGACCGAGGTCACCACCACGTGCTCAAGGCCAAGCTTTGCCACCGCCTGTCCGACGTTGTAGGGCTCGAAGGGATCGAGGGCGTGTGGCCTGCCGGTCGCGACATTGCAGAAGCTGCAGGCGCGAGTGCAGATGCCGCCCATGATCATCATGGTGGCGTGCTTCTTGGCCCAGCACTCGCCGATATTGGGGCAGGCGGCCTCCTCGCAGACCGTGTGGAGCCCGTGCGCGCGCATCAGGTCGCGCGTCTCCTGATAGGCGCGGCTCACCGGCGCCTTGACACGAATCCACTCCGGCTTGCGCTTCACCGGATTGTCGGGCCGGTGCGCCTTCTCGGGGTGGCGGGCTCTCGGGATGACGCTTTCGCTCATCAACTGCTCTTCGAGGTTTGCATCCTTAGATATGAATCGCCCGGCCGTAGGCCGCAAGGACACTCTCATGCATCATCTCGGAGAGCGTCGGATGCGGGAAGACCGCGTGCATCAGCTCTTCTTCGGTGGTTTCCAGGTTCATCGCTACCATGTAGCCCTGGATCAATTCGGTCACCTCGGCGCCCACCATGTGGGTGCCCAGGAGCTGCCCGGTCTTGGCGTCGAACACCGTCTTGACCAGGCCCTCGACCTCGCCGAGCGCGATCGCCTTGCCGTTGCCGATGAAGGGGAACTTGCCGACCTTGACCTGATGGCCCAGCTCCTTCGCCTTCTTCTCGGTCAACCCCACGCTCGCCACCTGCGGGTGGCAGTAAGTGCAGCCGGGGATCAGTTCCTTCTTAATCGGGTGCGGCGAGAGGCCGGCGATCTTCTCGATGCAGACCACGCCTTCGTGCTCGGCTTTGTGGGCCAGCATCGGCGGCCCAGCCACGTCGCCGATCGCGTAGATATCCGGTTCGCCGGTGCGGCCGTAGCTGTCGGCGACGACAATCCCGCGCTCGACCTTCACCTTGGTGCCTTCGAGGCCTAGGTTCTCGCTGTTACCGACCACGCCGACCGCCGAGATCACGCGCTCGACGGTGATCTCCAGCTTTTTGCCGTTTTCGTCTTCGACCGTCGCGGTGACGCTATTGGCGGCCTTCTTCAAGGCCGTGACCTTGGCGCCGGTGACGATCTTGATGCCCTGCTTTTCGAACTGCTTGCGGGCCAGCGCGGCAATCTCTTCGTCCTCCACGGGAAGGATCTGTGGCAAGACTTCGACCACAGTGACCTCGGCGCCCAGCGTGCGGAAGAAGCTGGCGAACTCGATCCCGATCGCGCCCGAGCCGATCACCAGCAGCGACTTGGGCATGGTGTCGGGCACCATGGCCTCGAAGTAGGTCCAGATCAGCTTATTGTCGGACTCCAGTCCCGGCAGCGTGCGCGGACGCGCGCCGGTCGCAATAATGATGTGCTTGGCCCCGTAGTCGCCGAGCTTCTTGCCGTCTTTGGCGACACTCACCTTACCGGGCCCGGCCAACTTCGCCTCGCCGTCGATCACCGTTACCTTGTTCTTCTTCAAGAGGTGCCCGACACCGTTGTTGAGCTGCTTGGAGACGCCGCGCGAGCGCTGCACTACGGCGGCAATGTCGAAGCCGACCTTCTCGGCCGTAAGGCCGTAGCTCTTGGCGTGGCTAATGTAGTGATAGATCTCGGCCGAGCGCAGCAGCGCCTTAGTCGGGATGCAGCCCCAGTTGAGGCAGATGCCGCCCAGGTGCGCGCGCTCCACCACCGCGACCTTGAGGCCGAGCTGGGCGCCGCGGATCGCGGTCACGTAGCCGCCAGGGCCCGCACCGATGATGATCACGTCGAAGGAAGTCTCGGCCATTTCGTCCTCTTTTCCCGTGCCGTACCGGACTTCGGCCGCTAGAGCAGCATCGTCAGCGGGTCTTCGATCAGCTTCTTGAAGGCGACCATGAACTCGGCGCCGATCGCGCCGTCCACCACCCGATGATCGACCGAAAGCGCGCAGGACATGACGCTGGCGATGGCGATCGCGCCGTCCTTCACCACCGCGCGCTGCTCGCCGGCGCCGACCGCCAAGATGCAGCCCTGGGGCGGATTGATCACCGCCTCAAACTGCTTGATGCCGTACATGCCGAGATTGGAGACCGAGAAGGTGCCGCCTTGGTATTCCTCCGGCTTCAGCTTGCCGTCGCGGGCGCGCCCGGCAAGGTCCTTCATCTCGGCCGAGATGACGGCGAGGCCCTTGCTCTCGGCCTTCTTGACGATCGGCGTGATGAGCCCGTTGGGAGTGGCGACTGCCACCGAGACGTCGGCGTGCTCGTAGTACACGAGGCCGCTCTCGTCGTAGGAGGCATTGGCCGTCGGCACCGTCTTCAAGGCGAGCGCCACGGCGCGAATGACGAAGTCATTGACCGAGAGCTTCAAGTTCTCGTTACGCTCATTGAGGCGCTTGCGTAGCGACAGCAGCTCGTCGATCGTGCAATCGACAGTCAGATAGAAGTGCGGGATGGTCTGCTTGGACTCGGTGAGACGCCGCGCGATCACCTTGCGCATGCTCGAGAGCGGTTCCTGGCGATAAGCCATACCGAGCAAGTCGGCGAGCTGCTTCGCCCCCGGTCCGCTCGGCGCGACGACGCCTGGCGCCGCCGGGCTTGGCGGGCCCTTGAGAGCCACGCCGCCCTTCACGGCCGCTTCGATGTCGGACTTCACCACGCGGCCGTGCGGCCCGCTGCCCTTCACCGCGGAGAGGTCGATCCCGGCCTGCTCGGCCATGCGTTTGGCCAATGGCGAGGCGAAGACCCGTGCGTCGCCATTGCCCTTCGGAGTAGTGGCTTTGGTTGCGGGTGCAGGTGACGCCGGCTTGGTCTCAGGCTTGGGCGCTTCCGTCTTCGGTACGTCAGCCTTGGGTGCCGGTGCCGGCTTCGGCGCTGCCGGCGCAGCATCCTTTAGCGCGCTCTTATCCTCGCCCTCCTCCAGCAGGATCGCAATCGGCGTGTTGACCGCGACGCCATCGGTCCCTTCGTCGATTAGGATCTTGCCGAGCGTGCCTTCGTCGACCGCCTCGACCTCCATGGTCGCCTTGTCGGTTTCGATCTCGGCGAGCACGTCGCCGGCCGCGACCTCGTCGCCTTCCTTTTTCAGCCACTTCGCCAGCTTGCCCTCGGTCATGGTCGGCGAGAGCGCGGGCATGAGGATGTTGACGGTCATGTTTCTTCTCTTTCCCTCGTGAGCGCTGCCGCGCCTAATCGCGGTAGCAGACCCCCTTGGCGGCGGCGACGATGGTTTCGACCTGCGGCAGCGCGAGCTTTTCCAGGTTCGCGGCATAGGGCAGCGGCACGTCGACGCCGTGCACGCGCTTCACCGGCGCATCGAGCCAGTCGAAGGCCTGCTCCATCGCGAGCGCCGCCAGCTCGGAGCCGATACCGGCGAAGGGCCAGCCCTCCTCACAGGTCACCAAGCGATTGGTCTTCTTGACGGACGCGACGATGGTCTCGCTGTCGAAGGGTCGCAGCGAGCGCAGATCGATCACCTCGGCCTCGATACCCTCGCCGGACAATTTCTCGGCCGCCTCCAGTGCCTTGCCGACCATGATCGAAAAGGCGGCGATGGTGACGTCCTTGCCGGGCCGCACGATCTTGGCCTTGCCGAGCGGCACCAGCCAGTCGTCGGCCTGCGGCACCGGGAAGGACTGGCCGTAGAGGATCTCGTTCTCGAGGAAGATCACCGGATTGGGGTCGCGGATTGCCGCCTTCAGCAGGCCCTTGGCATCGCCCGCCGACCAGGGTGCCACCACCTTGAGGCCCGGCACGTGGGCATACCAGGAGGCGTAGCACTGGGAGTGCTGGGCAGCGACGCGCGCGGCCGCGCCGTTAGGCCCGCGGAACACGATTGGGCTGCTCACCTGGCCGCCGGACATATAGCGGGTCTTGGCGGCCGAATTGACGATCTGGTCGATCGCCTGCATGGCGAAGTTGAAGGTCATGAACTCGACGATGGGCTTGAGGCCGTAGAAGGCCGCGCCGACGCCGAGCCCCGCGAAGCCGTGCTCGGTGATCGGCGTGTCGATGACTCGCTGGTCGCCGAACTCGTCGAGCAGACCCTGGCTCACTTTGTAGGCGCCCTGATACTGGGCTACTTCTTCTCCCATCAGGAAGACTTTGTCGTCGCGCCGCATCTCCTCCGCCATGGCGTCGCGCAGCGCTTCGCGCACCGACTGGGTCGTGGTCGGGCCGTCCCACTCCGCCTCGGCAGCAACGGGACCTTGGTCAGGCTTGGCTTTCGCCGGTGCCTTTGCCGGGGTCTTTTGCGAGGCTTGCGCCGCTGCCTCCGCCGGTTCGGGCTCAGATTCGGCTTCCTTCTCAGGTTTCTTCTCAGCTTGGGCGGCTGCATTCTCGAGCGCACCAGCGTCCTCGTCTTCGCCGAGCAGCAGCGCGATCGGCGTATTGACCGCCACCCCTTCGGTGCCTTCGGCGATCAGGATCCTGCCGAGCTTGCCCTCGTCGACCGCCTCGACCTCCATGGTCGCCTTGTCGGTCTCGATCTCGGCGACGGCGTCGCCGGCGGCTACGCTGT